>CAYQSL010000142.1:0-4520 GCA_964420165.1 uncultured Gammaproteobacteria bacterium
AAGAACACTTGCAAGCATTATTGCAAGAAAGATTACATTTCCTCATTAGATATAAAAATGATGTTGAAAAACTTTGGCAAGATCTGAGTGATGATTTTACTAGTGATCCGCAATTACCGTCTAAGACTTACTTTGAAGATGAAAATTTCAATGCTTGTTATAAACGTATTATAGAAACTAATCCTGATATAGCTAAACCTTATCAAGCTTATAGAGTTGTTATTGAAGCCATGATCCTCACTAAGATTGATATGGTTATTGACACCATAGCTCACAGTCATATTCAGGACAAAAATGCTTTTCATAAAATTAACAGTTTCAGTATTAAAGAAGATTTCATCAAGCCTCTTGAACTTATTCGTGCCAACAAAAATGGCATTAATACTCAAGACATAGATATTTTAATTAGAAAAGCTAATATATTTTCCGAATATGGCTCAAAGGGTCACACCAGACAGGAAGCAAAGGTCTTACAAAAACTTTGTAAGTATTTAACTGCACTCTGGGAAGGCAACCCTGGCGCTAAAACTAATTATATTTTTTCTGAAGATGTGAAGGAGCCTAGAGATTTACTAAGACCTGTGAATTTCCCAATGTTGAAATCTAAAATTACTCTTCAATATGGCTCTGACTCTGAAAAAATCCAAAAAATTCTTTTACAAACTTTTGATTTGCTTGAACTAAGTGAGCTTGGTGGAATAAGGCGCTTAATTATCAGTATGAATAAGAGCTTTGAAGATATGCTCGGTGCTTTAGTGATTACTAAGGTCATAGGAGCTTTTAAACCTAGTAATAATGAAGATTTGCCTTGGTCGCGTATGGAGATAGTCCCGCTCACTGAGCAAATCTCTGATTTGAGAAATTCTTATAAAGTTACTATTGAAGCTCTAACTAATAGAGCTTGGAATGAATATTTAATAGCACAAGGTGGACGTTTCATAAAAATGCGTGGTCCGTCTGATAGTGGTAAACAAAATGGCTTTATAGCTTCACAGTGGGAGATGTTTAGATCAAAGCAATTTGATACTATCGTAGTTGAGATTTTTAATGCTCACTTGGAAGCTAATCTAGAAGGCAATCCTGAGCGCTTAAAACTGTGGCAAGGATTCTTGCAGGAGCATGAAGGGCAAGAGTTTAGTGAGCTTAATATCATTAAAGATTCACTTGAAAGTTTTGAGAAGTTCTTTGCAAGTCCAAACTTTGATAAAGAACTTTGGTTCAGAGCTAAAACAGAGAAAAATCTTCGTAAAATCAAACTGATTAACTTTGACGGTTGGGGTGAACCTGTAGAGCGAGGTGGCGGACTTGAATTTGAAGATACTGTAAGATGCACTCAGCCAACAGGTTCTATAGCCTATTATGAAAGAACTTTACAGGGTGGTGGCGCGCAACAATTAGCAACCTCTGTAAGAACTAAGCAGGCAATGCAAGATTTCCTAACAGGCATTAGTGAAATTGCATTGAGAAAATTCTCTCTGGAACGTTCGTACCAAATTCAAACATTTATTCTAGATCCTAACTTTATAGAAATGATGTCACGCTTAGTTGTGATCCTCAGAACCAAATTACGTAATGAAATCTTTGGTCTTAGTCTTGAAGATGATTTAGAAGTTAGTGATGAGGCTACTTTGAGAAATTACTTTAGACATGTAATTAAATCACCATTGGTTTTTCTGGATTTTTTCAATATAGCTTCTAGACCAACTTCTAGATCAGGTTCAAAAGTAAAAGAGATCTTGGATGATCCTAAATATGGAAATTCACTCAATGCTGTGGCTGATAATCTGGATAAAGAAGCAATAGTAAATATTCTCAATGACATCAGAGCGATTCCTTATGCAGCTATGTTTAGCTTACTTGGTGGAAATCATGTGTCATTCTATGGCTTTGATGAGATTCTTGAGAATACTGAGAAGTTTGCTGCTGGTAAAGGTGCGCAGAAAAAGACTCTGATAGAATGGATCAAGATTTTTTATGCAGGTGAAGAAGACAATCAGGAATTGCGTTTAATTAAACACAATATCGACTCTCTTGAAAGAGCGATTATAACTAGCGATCAAGACTGTTACCGTAAGGCACATGAAATCATTGAGCAAGCAACTAACAGTGAATACAAGTCAGGCAATGATTTATTGATTTTAAAATTCCTTAAAGCCCAACAAAGCACTATTAATTTTATTGCTGCGGTGAAAGGTTACAAAGTGAAAGATCCGAAGAAAGTTTTGATTGATGAATTGATGCAAAATGATTCTAGTACTCGTGACTTGCTTATCGCAAGACGTAATGACGCTGCGGTTCCTAGGATTGGTATTGCTGTGGCTATGAGTAAGATCTTGGCTTACGCCAAAGAGAACAATCTTAATCCACTGGACAAACAAAACATCCCAATTAATTTGTTGGATCTTTTGCGTAAGGCGTTTGCAGCGGGAGCATCTACCTTCGGCAATGGCTGCATCGATTAAATTTGCTTGTAAAGTCCCATCTGCTGCGTTACGCTCTGTCATCCTCAGCCCTGAAAGGGCTGGGGACCCAGAAACCGCTGAAGTCTTCTATTAGACTGGATCCCCGAATCACTACGTGATCCGAGGATGACGGCATCTGGGAGCTTTTCAAACAAATTTAAAATATGTAAAAAAAACAATTTAACAATCTTTATATATACAGGAAAGTTACGAACTTTTAAAAATAGGGAATAGGACTTAAATACAAGGTTTAATAAAGGAAATACAATGGTGTACAATCCAATTTTTGAAGAAGAAATGAATAAAGACAAGGATTTCCTTGATCTTAAAAAAGCTATAAAAATGAGAGCAGGTAAAGATCAGGTTAAAGATCTTTGTACTAAATTTACCGCTTTAGTTAAAAACCACCCAGTTATTACTACTGTGGCTCTTGGAGTATTTGCTTCAAGTTTAGTGGGTTCTAAGAAGTAAGATCTATAATTGGTAAATGTCCTTTAAGGCGTTTATTGAAAAACGTTATCCAGATTTTGTTTTAAATCAGCATCAAATTGAGCAAGCTCAAGCTATAAAAGTCTTGGGGATTTTAAATCTCACGCCTGATTCTTTTTCCGACGCTGATATTTCACTACTAGATCCTCAGAAGGCTTTGGCTAAGGCTCAGTCTTTAATTAATTCTGGTGTAGATATTATAGACGTAGGCGCTGAATCAACGCGCCCAGGGGCAAGTACTGTCAGCTCAGAGGCTGAATGGCAGCGTTTGCAGGGTTTCCTGGAGCTATATGATTTAGCGGTGCCTTTGTCCCTGGATTCGCGTAATTCTCAAGTAATTTCTAGGGCTCTAAGAACGCCCTGCAAAATTGGACTCAATGCCAATTTTGAAGAAAAGGCGGACTTGCAAAAAATCAATCCTAAATTGACTTACATAAATGATGTCAGTGGTTTGCAAAGTCCAGAAATTCTAAAAAGCTTAGCTGATTTTTGTGGCAATGCTAGTTTGAAATATATTGCTATGCACTCTTGTGGTGGAGTACCACCGCCTAAGTCATCTGAGATTCCTGATGACTACTATAAAGAGCAGGGTGGGCTCGAAGAGCATATGAAAAGATTCTTTGCCAAAACTCTTTCATTGATGGAGTCTTATGGTCTGAATACTTCAAATATAATTCTTGACCCAGGTTTAGGCTTTGGCAAAAATCTCAAACATAGTTTAGAAATTATCGAAATCATGCCGAGACTTAAACAAGAATTTGGTTTGGAAATTTTATTAGGTCCAAGTCGTAAGAGCTTTCTAAAGCTCTGGAAAAGCAATCCTCAAGTAAGCTTGAAGGAGTTGGATTTATATAGTTTGGAGTATTGTTTAGAAGTTATTGAACAGGTTAATTATTTGAGGCTGCATTAAGAGCTTTCTTGAAATTACTACCGCCGCTATCACCGCCGCCGCAACTATTGCCGCCACAGCTATTACCACCGCAACTATTACCACCGCAACTACTACCAGCACACTCTGCATCTCCACTGCTCATTCTATGTAATGCATCTAGATTTACAGATGGATGAATTTCTTGTATGTGAAAAGTCGGTTTTGATAATTCAGCTATCGAACTACGGCTTTTAAAGTTTATAAATTTTCTTACGTTAAAGTTTGCTTCCATTGTATAAAATTTAAGATGTTTTTTCATCTGGTATAACTGTGAGAGTGCGATCAGTTAAAGGAACTAAATTATTAGGTCCTTGAGAATCTTCAGTAGGCTCATCAAAAATAGGTGCCCCTAATGGGTTTAATCCGAGGGCATTTTTTGCTCTATGACCTTCGTTAAGTTCTGTTCTTAATCGATCTGTGTCTGCAGGTGATACCGTAGTTTCTGTTTGACCGCCAGTGCTTAAAGGTGGTTTAATAGGTTGTTTCTTACCTGAGCCAATACCTATACGATTTAATAATTTTCCTATTCCTAACATAGACTCCTAATTTTACATATTTTTCACAATCTTTTCTCTTAACCTGCCAGAATTTAATATTTTGAATGAAGCTGCTAAAATCCTTATTAGATGCCTCTTACA
>CAYQSL010000143.1:0-4496 GCA_964420165.1 uncultured Gammaproteobacteria bacterium
CCTTCACCAGGTTTATTGATAGAAATGTTCACGTCACATCTCATTGAACCTTCTTGCATATTGCCATCACAAACTCCTAGATAAAGAAGAATTTTGCGCAGCTCTCTTACATACTCAACTGCTTCATCTGCAGAATTAATATCAGGCGCTGAAACTATTTCAATAAGCGGAGTCCCAGCACGGTTTAGATCCACTAGCGAGTAATCAGAACCATGTAATCTTTCTGCTCCAGCATGAACTAATTTGCCGGCATCTTCTTCCATGTGAATTCTTACTATGTTCACATCTTTATTACTGATACTTAATTTGCCATGCTCGCATAGTGGGCGATCATACTGGCTGACTTGATAACCTTTCGGTAGATCTGGATAGAAATAATGTTTACGATCAAATTTAGAATCGAGGTTAATTGTGCAATCTAGTGCAAGACCAGCTTGAATTGCAAAGTCTACGGCTTTTTGGTTAAGAACTGGAAGCACGCCAGGGTATCCCATACATACTGGGCAAGTATGAGCATTAGGCGCCGCACCAAACTTAGTAGAGCAGCTACAGAAAAGTTTAGAATCAGTACGCAATTGAGCATGAACTTCAAGGCCGATAACGATTTCATATTTTTGTGCAGTAGTTGTAGTCATATTCATCTATTATAGTGTGCGTCGTCATTGACGATACATTGCCGTCATTGCGAGGAGTAAAACGACGAAGCAATCCCCCTGCTCAAGCTAACTGGATCCCCAACCCTCCGGGTTGAGGATGACGGAATGACGCCCCAATCACAAATAAATAGCTAAATCTCCCAAACTAGGTGTTTACCTGAATTGACAATTGTAAATACAGGTTGGTAAGATAATAGGAATGGGTGTTTTAGGAAAAGCGCTAACAACAATTTATGCAGCTAAAGACGAAAGTGCTGGTGCTTCACGCCCAGGTCCTAAAAAACCTGCTGACGAAACTCCAAAACTTTTAACTGTACCAACTATTCCAGCAGTTGCAGATGAACCCGCAGCTTCAGAACTCAAAGGAAAAAAATTTCGTTTAGATTCTGCTCAAGAACCCTCTAAATCTATGATTCCTAAGTTATCAAAACTAAGGATGCTTCATGAGGGTGAACAAGATGTTGAGGATAAAGTTAGCCTTGAGTTTGTTCCACCAGATCTCTTTCATCAACAAGCTTTAAAAAACTTTCTTATAACTGTTGATCGTTTAATTAGGTTTGGTACAGAGCAGAAAAGAGAAAATCTAAAAGCTGCATATGATAAATGCCATTCTCTTTGGGATGCTAATGATGGTAAGTTCATGAATGAATATGAGCTATTGAAAGCTATTGTAAAAGACAGATTCAAAGGCGCAGATCAAGCACAATTATTAGAACTACTCACTAAATATTTACCAGTGCATCCTTTAAGTGGGTATCAAAGTCACTTTAGAGCGCCGATTGGTGTAGCCTTAGCTCATGATTATGCAAGATATAGTCATAAGCAAATAAAAATGGTTTTTTGTGATGTAGTGAATGTTAGTGGTACTAATAAATTTTTTATTGATGAAATGAAGAAACCAATGAACAATACTCTTACTTTAGATGATTGGTGTCATCATTTTCATGCAGAAATTAAAGCAACTGATGATACGGAAGAAAAGCAAAAAGAACTTGCAATGAAGCTTACAGATGCATGTGTAAGAGTTATGACAGGAATCATTAAAGACGAACTTGAAATCGCATTCCCAAATGAAAAAGAACTTTTGCTAAATTATGGAGTGGGTGGTGATGAAGCATATTTCTTTGCACCTGATGACGAAAACCCAGATCTAGGTATACCAAGTAAAGTAAAAAAAGTTATTAATGAAACGATAATACCAAAGATCAATGACGCAATTACTGACTTGGGTTTGCATCAACATCCTCATGGTAAAGATCCAGAAAATAAGCCGAAAGGCTTGGGCATAACTTTTGCTGGTATTAAATCTTTGAATAAAGCAGATTTGAAGCTTGAAGAGATTTCAAGCAAGGCTGCTACTACTATGTATATAACTAAGCCTGAAGAAAGAGAAAGACCACCGAATTTAACAGAAATAATATTTAAATTAAATACTACATATAGAAAATATTTACCGAAGCCAGTTGACCTAAAAGCTTTACAAACAATGTTAGTCGTGGCTGAGGATAAGAGAAAAACAAAGACTCCTAAGAATGTAATCGAACAACAAATATTTACTATGAAGAATGATGCTACAGGTGTGCAAGATGTACATGCTTCAGCTAGCTATCTTCAGGCTAAAGGTTTTAAGCCAGGTGCATTTAAACTTGGATTTATTCAAATGAAAAATCTGGCTGCAATAAATGACAATGTTTCACATGATAAAGCTGATGCAATATTAAGAGAATTTGCAAATACTTTAAGAAAGGAAATTTTAAAGAATGGAAATGGTGAAATTTTCTCTGCAGGAGGAGGAAAGTTTATTTGTGTAATACCAAGTCTTAGTCAAAAAGCTTCCACAGATTTAGCAAAAGCTGCGAAGCATGTTATAGAGAAATTAAACAGTAAAGAAGTAATGATTACAATAGACCAAGGTGGCAAGCCTACTAAAGTCAAGACTACTATAGGTAAATTAGAATCTAAAACCCAAGGACAAGGTCTTCAACTTAGTAAATTGAAAGCACTTCCATATTTTGGACCTTTCAGAATTACTGAAGTAAAAGACTTTATTAATACAAAGCTAGCCTTAGTTGCTTAATACAGTAAAATTACAACAGAATGTTAGGAATTTTTATTACTGCTGGATATCCAAGTACTGATGCGACTGTTAAGGCACTCAATATTCTTAATGATGCTGAAGTTGATTTGATTGAGTTAGGTGTGCCATTCTCCGATCCACTTGCTGATGGTCCTGTAATTCAGAAAGCTAGTCATGAAGCTTTAAAGCAAGGTATGAATTTAGATAAAGTTTTTGATTTGGTAAATATAGTCAAATCTTCTACGAAAATAATTACTCCTGGCAAAGGCTTGGATAATTTGATTTTGTTTTCTTACTACAATCCTTTGTTCGTTTATGGCTTTGATGAATTAATTGATCAATGTCTCAAATCAGGTGTACGTGGGGTTTTGATTCCAGATCTTCCGGTGAATGAAGCTGCAATTTTGTCTGAGAAATTTAAAGAAGCTAATTTGGATTTGATTTTACTTGCTGCAATTACTAGTAATGAAGAGCGTTTGCAGAAGATCATTGACTACTCAGGTTCATGGATTTATTTAGTAAGTAGAATCGGGATCACCGGCTCTGATAAGGATATCTCAGGTCATAAAGTAGGAGACTTGGAGGAAATTAATCTATGTTCTCATGTTTTAAAATATCTGAAGAAACATACTAATAAGCCCATTGCACTTGGCTTTGGTATTGATTCAGGCGAGAAGGTTTCTTCAGCTTTAAATTCTGGTGCTAATATCGCCATCGTTGGCTCCAAGGCAATTAAAGTTATGGAAGAAGATAGTACTGAGGATCTAGCTCAGTTTAGAAAATTTATTGCCGAGCTGAAGTCTGCTGCTTCAAGCACTTTGGTGAAATAATCATGTCCATTGAATTTGGTGATTTTAACCTAGTAGATTATCAGCCAAAATATCAAAAAGAATTAATTGCTTTATTGAATAGAGGATATGAACTTCTCGGTTATGGTGGTTTAGAGTTAGATACTTTAGATGAGGATCTACTTGAGATCCCTGAGTTATATAGTGTGCCTTCTTGCTTTAAACTACTTCTCGACAAGGATAAGCTTATTGGCTCGGTTGCGGTGAAGGTGGATGCTAGTAAGCATGAAGCTGAATTGAAGCGAGTTTTCGTGGATGAGCATTACCAAGGATTAGGTCTGGGCAAGAAGCTTTCTCTGTGGGCTTTTGATTATGCTAAAGCTCAGGATTGTGAATTGATGCATATTTGGTCTGGTACGCTTTGCCATACGGCTCATGGTCTTTATGCAAAATTAGGCGCAAAAAATATGCAAGAAGAGCGTTTTATTGGTGGGCGCTGTAAAGCCAGTGAGTTCTATTTCCTGAAAGATTTAAACTAGCTCTTAATCAGGGAATGATAGAATTAGAATAGTTAAAAGAACTAACTGTAATCTGACAATTGAAAAGGATATATTGTGCAAACCCTGTTTGCTACAACCCTTTATCAACTTGTTGATAAATTATGGGGGCGTATTAGCTTTGACAGAGGTAAGAGATCATAAAACGCAAGTCAAGGTAGCTTAGGTCCTAGTTAAAACCAAAGCAAAACATAAGTGCAGAATTTGAATCTGAAGCAGTTGCAGTAAACCACGCAAATTTATTTGCGGTTGCTGCCTAGTCCCGACAAACTGAGGACTACTTACTCACTCCTTAACGGCTAACCGGTTAAGAGGTGAAGCACTAACAGGTCAGTGCGCGAGCTAAAGTTTGATAGGTTTACTTTAGTAAGCAAAGATCATAAGCTTAGAACCCGTTGAGTGTCTGTGCTCGTGAGAA
>CAYQSL010000144.1:0-4418 GCA_964420165.1 uncultured Gammaproteobacteria bacterium
GTCCTTTACCTAAAAGTATTCTTGAGCTTGTTGATGGTTTCCTTGAAACTCTTAACCCTAAAGGTAGTCAAACGCCATCACAGATGATTGAATCGGGGCATGAGCCGATTTCAACTCTCAGAAATATGGTCTCTGCTACTGATCTTGAAGAACTAGGTCAGATTCAAAACAGTTTAGCTAATTCGGTTGTTGCTTCTGCCGGAGAAAAAACAGATTTACTTGCAATTAGAAATTTACTTAAAGTTGAAGTTAGGCAAGCACCTCCTCCAGCTTTAGTCTCAAATTTTAACGATAGAGATAATTTAAAAACTGCTGCTGATTTTGTTATATCAATTAATCGTGGTGGAGCTACTACACCTTGGGATGCGCCTCAGGTAGCATTACGTTAGATTTTTTATAAGGAAATACTAAGCTCTTTCGAAACCGCTTCATTAGGGGTAAGATGAGATTAGTGCACGCTCAAATTCCATCAGAAGAACCAAAAAAAACTAAGGCAGAGCTTAAAGCTGAGCTTGACCTAATGATGGCAAAGGCTGCTATTAAACACGCGGTAGTTACTTTTGCCAAAGGAATGATGTTGGACCAACCTCCAGCTGAATTAAAAGCTTATTGGGACAGTCTGGATACAGAAGGCTGGCAAAAACACTTACAAATTTTTAGCGTTGAATTAAAGAAAATGAAAAACGTTGCTATCAAAAAAATTCTTTTTGATATTGAGCACTATATAAAAGATTGTAAAAAATTAGTACCTGGATTTAGAAGAACTAAAGAAGAGTTACTTCTAATGGTTGCTATTGGGCAATTTGAAGTTAAAGAGTTTTTAGGTAACTTATCGACTGTTGCAACTAATCGTGAACGTTTGGATAGAAAAATTCATAAACAAATTAAAGAACTAACTTGGGAAGATGATAGAGCCTTAGAACGTTTAGATGAGCTGACCAAAAAACTTGAAGAACCGAAAATTAAAAAAGATGATATCGAGAAAATTGAAACTGAAATAAAAGAAATAGAAAACAATATTACTATTCGCAAACAAAAAAGAGATGACCTCGCAATCAAGCTTGTTGAGTGGAAGGCAAGAGGCAATATTGATATCGCAGGGCAAGATGGCTCATTCCGCCTTGATGCTTAGGTGATTAAAGCTTTGAGAATCTTCCCTTCAATCATCTCTTGCAAAGCAATTTCCAAATCTTCAAGTTTAAACTCCGCAGTGATTAAATCACTTATATCAATAGTGCCATTTGCAAGTAATTCAAGAGCTTGCTGAATGTATTGTGGACGGTGATGAAAAGTACCAATCATTCTGATCTCTTGATAATGAATTTGATAAGTATCAAACACAACCTTAGAATCTTTTTTACAACCGCCGAAGAAATTTATTAAGCCGCCAGGTCGAACCATTTTTAAACAGTCTAGCCAAGCTTCCGGTTTGCCTACAGCTTCAAAAACCACATCTGCGCCGTAACCATTAATTGCTTTGATTTTATTTGTGAATTCTGGATCTTTGTAATCGAAAATAAAATCAGCTCCATTAGCTTTGGCGATTTTTGTTTTTAATGCCGAGTTTCCAATCGCAATCACTGTAACATTTTTACGGAGTTTGCGACAGAGTTTGATAAATGATAATCCAATAGCACCAATGCCATAGATGCAAACGATGTCATTGTCTTTGATTCCAGATTTCTCAAAGCCATGTAAGGTTACGGCAAGAGTTTGAACAGAGGCGGCAGCTTTAAAATCAAGTGACTCAGGAATTTTATATAAATTATTTCCTACAATATTTTCTGGAATTTTTATTAGTTCGGCAAATGAGCCATTGAGGAATTCCAAATTTTCACAGAGTTCAAATTCTTCTTTTTTGCAAAAAAAACATTTATAACAAGGTGTGGTGTTTGCTGCGGTAACTTTATCTCCAACAGAAAATTTTGGATTTTTAGTTTCTTTAACTATTCCTGAAAATTCATAACCAAAACTCGAGGGAATGCTTTTGATTAATTTAGGATGACCTTGAAGGTAGGTTTTAGTGTCAGTGCCGCCAGTTAGCGCAGCTTTTATTTCCACCAAAACCTCACCCTTACTTATGGCAGGGTCTGGAATGTTTTCAATTCTTAAATCTTTCGGTCCGTAGAATAAAATAGCTTTCATCTTCTTGAGGGAACTTGCCTTTTGCTTAGAGCGTCACAGGTTATTATAATCATAGTGGCTAAGTGCTGCTGTTTGAATGCGCATGCTCGAAAAAAAACTAAAAACATTTTTACTCTTAGCAGTACTAGGCTTTTTGCCTTTATCACTGCCGTTTGCCCTGCCTTGCTCCGCAAAAATTGATTTAGACGAAGAGTTCTTTAATAGATATTCAGCAGCTATTAATGAAGAAAAAATTGGCAATACTCTTTCTGCTGTTAAAAGTTACCAACAAGCTTTAAAAATTCAACCACGTGATTATGATGCCTTGCTGAAATTAGGTCTGCTTTATTTAAACAATGGTGCCGAAGGAGCAATTAGAGAAGAAGGTATTAAACTTTCTCTTGATTATTTCAAAAAGGCTGAATCAGTTAAACAAAATGATGCTCTCTTATATCTTCTAATGGGAAGAGCCTATGAAGAAATTGGCGAAATTGATAATGCCGTAATATCTTTTACTAAAGCAACCAATCTTGATCCAGAAAACATTTTATTAAAATCAAATTTAGGTAGATTATATTTCGAGAAAAAAGACTTTAAAAACTCAATTGAAATTTTTAATAAAGTAATTCTTGCTTATCCTGATAATCTAAAAGCTCGCGGTTATCTCGGTGCATCTTTACAGTCTACTGATAATTATTTAGCTGCAATCGAGCAATACAATTACATCCTAGACTATACACCAAATGAATATAGTATTTTAAAAAACATTGGTGATTCTTGGCTTGCTGTTGGTAAATTTGATAAAGCTAAGGAAAGCTATGAGAAAGCAAAGAATGTTGATCCAAACGTTCCTAATATCTATGCAGATTTAGCGTATGTTTCAAGACAAGAGCAGGATTATAAATCTGCAATTGATAATTATAAAAAGGCTTTAAATCTAAAAGGTAACGAAGATTGGAAAAAATCTTTAGCTTATTCTTATTGGTTTGCTGATCAGAAGAAAGAAGCAGTACAGACTTTTACTGAAGTTAAAAACTATGCAGTAGCTGGATATATTCAACAAACTTTAGGTGATACTAAAGGTGCAATTGAAAGCTACAAGAAGGCTCTAGAAGTGAATCCTAAAGACATAAAGAGTAGATTTAATCTTGCAAGAATTTATCACGAATCTAAACAACTTGATTTAGCTCAAGCTGAATATGAAAAAGTTCTTCAACAAAAACCAAATGATGTTGAATCTATATTCTTACTTGCAACTTTAAGACAAGAAGAAGGCGATCTTGATATCGCTATGAATTATTACAATGAGCTTCTGACACAGCATTTAGCTACTACTAATGCAACTAAGCTTGATGACACTTCTAAACTAATTAAGAACAATGTTAATTACAATCTAGGACTTGCTTATAAGTCACAACAAAAACTAGATAAAGCTGAACAGAATTTTGAAGAACTAGTTAAAGATGGTGCTACTAAAGATTTAGCTTTTGAGAAAGGTAAGAATGTCTACAAAGAACTTAGCTTTATCAAAATAGCTTTAGGTAAAAATATCGAAGCTGAAAGAACAATCAATGACTGGCTTAGAGAAGATCCAACCAGCGTAGAAGCAAGAAATCTTTATGCTGACTTTTTGGTTCATCTTGATAAAGAACGTAAAGCTGTTGAGCAATTGCGTTTAGCATCAGTGTTAGACAAGACTTCTACAACTAGATTGAAGCTTGCTAACTTATTGCATTCACAAAACAATCTTTATGAAGCTCTTGCTGAGTATCAAGTAGTACTTCAAGAAGACCCGAGTAATTTAAATGCACTGTTGGGTGCAGCTAATAATTTCAAAGCTCTTGGTTTCAAACAAGAAGCTGTCAATATTTATAAAGATGCTCTAAAAAAATATCCTAATGATGTTTTGACAAACTATAACTATGGTCTTTTGATGCATGAAGACAATAACCTTGGTTTAGCGCGCGAGCAGTATGAGAAAGTTTTGGCATTAAATCCTAACTTTGCACAAACCTACTATGTATTAGGTTTAGTTTATTGGGATATTGATCAAAAAGATAAAGCTAAAGAAGTGTGGTCTAAGTTCTTAGGTAGCTCTGCTGATGAAGGTTTAAAACAACAAGTCAGAAACATTGTTGATACTGGAATTAAAACTGATCAAGCTTTAAAGCAACAAGGTATAGATCCAACGCCGCTTGAGGCAACTAAGGCTCAGAGTATGGGTGCGGAACAGCCAAGTAAAACTTAGTTAGCCCCATTTGAAAATTCCCATCTGCGTTGTCGTCATTGCGAGG
>CAYQSL010000145.1:0-4409 GCA_964420165.1 uncultured Gammaproteobacteria bacterium
AAAAGTGAATTGTAAAGACGCGGCCCCAGCTGGGTTTTGTGAAGAAAACATAAAGAACTATCATTTTTATACTAATAATAAGCGCTCAAGTCTTTTTGTTAGACCTTAGAAGATATATAATTGAATCGCTATGAAAAAATTAATAACACTAAGTATAGCTGTCGTGGCTTTATCTAGTTTCCAACTCAGTGCACAGGCTGGCGTTGTTAAGAAACTAGTCGAAGTAGACGCTGCAGACAGAGAAAGACTTGAAAAAGAAAGAATTAGACAACAAGAAGAGTACAAGAGAGAGGCTCAAGAGCCAACTCCTCCACCTCCACCACCTCCGGTAGTGATTGAGGAAAGAGTAGTACCACCTCCTCCACCTCCAGCTCCAACCCCTGCTCCTCCACCGCCACCTGCTCCTAAGAAAGTAGTACCGGTGAAGAAAGCAACAACCTGCGTACCATGCAGAATTGGTGGTTTGGTTTCTGGTGCGGTAATTGGACCTGTTACAGGACTTGTAAGAGGATCAATTGCTAAGAGTGCTAGCCTAGCGGGTAGTTATGATGACGCTCTAGGCAATGGTGTATTCGGTAAAGTTATCGGCGTCCCTACTGGCCTAGTTGTCGGTGGTGTAACTGGTGCTGTAACTGGCATGCCAAATGGCTTCTTAACTGGTGTAACCAGAGGTCCTTCTGATCCGTTCTCTAGCGAAAGCTACAGCATGGATGGAGACTTCCTTGACTACAATCCATACAATTTCTTAGGTGGAAGAGACTAAGAAAAGTCTAAGACTAAAATTTTTAGCCTGACTATAAAAGACCGATCCTTAACCGGGTCGGTCTTTTTTTTATGGCGTTAAAGAACAATAAAGACTCTGTTAAATCAGAGAAAATTGAAATCCATTCCTGCTAAGATTCCTTAGGCTATGTCACAAAAGACTACTAAATTTTTTAAAAAGAACGAAACTGAGCGTAAATGGTGCGTTATTGACGCAGAGGGTAAAATCCTGGGCCGTCTATCTACTGAAATTGCTAATGCATTGCGTGGCAAGGATAAAGCTATATTTACCCCTAACCAAGACTGTGGCGATTTTATCGTTGTAGTTAACGCTGATAAAATCAAATTATCTGGTAATAAAGAGACTGAAAAGCTCTACTACCGTCACAGTGGTTTCCCTGGTGGATTCAGACAAGAAACTGTTGCAAGCCTTCGTAAAAGAAGACCTGAAGAAATCATCAGAAGAGCTGTTAAAGGCATGTTGCCGCACAACAGACTTGCTGACAAACTTATACTTAAGCTTAAAATCTATGCTGGTGCTGAGCATCCTCATGAGGCACAAGTAGCGGCGGCAGCGTAATATTACAACGGAGTTTTAAAAGAAATATATGGCAACTAAGAAAAAAGAATCAAGCATTTTTACTGGCAAAAGAAAAAGAGCAGTAGCAAGAGTTATCGTTACTAACGGTGAAGGTAACATTGTGGTTAACGGCAAGACAGCTCTTGAGTACTTTGGTCCAAATGAATCAATCAAAAAGAAACTCAGCATCGCTCTTGAGTTAACTGGCAATATCGGTAAGAAAGATATCAAAGTTAACGTAGTTGGCGGCGGTAAGATTGGTCAAGCAGACGCTGTTTGCCATGGCATTTCTAAAGCTTTAGCTACTCAGAAAGAGACTAACCGTAAGAACCTTAAAGTGGCTGGACTTATTAGCCGTGACTCAAGAATCAAAGAGTCTAAGAAATACGGTCGTAAGAAAGCTCGTAAGAGATTCCAGTTCTCTAAGAGATAAACTGCGTATCGCAATCAAGTTATACAAAAGGACAGAGCAATTCTGTCCTTTTTATTTTCTATATGCATTAAGTAACGCAAACGCCGTCATTGCGAGCCGCGTAGCGGTGTGGCAATCCATTTACTAACGATTTCTATGGCAGATGGATTGCTTCGCTTCGCTCGCAATGACGGCAAAAACAATTTTATTTTTTCTAAATAAAAACCCCTTGCGCAAACCCATATATCTTCGCTATCATTACTGATGTTTTGGTGTCAAAGCAGTTGAAGCACACTCGTTCCCATCTCGAACACGACAGTAAAGGCAACTTGCGGTGACAATACTTGGCTGGCGACGGCCCGGGAAGATAGCTAGATGCTAGAGCATTTTTTTCTCATTAGAGAAAAACAATAATAAAAATTTCCCCGAAAGGGGATTTTTTATTTTGTGGGGTCTTTTTTAAATAGGGCACAAATGCCGTCATCCTGAGCGAACCGTAATGATCCAGCTATCCAAAGTTTTATAAAAATCTTTAATACACCCCTTGTGCTATTATCTGCAATGGCGTGAATGGAATTGATCAATTAGGTTTCTTTGGTGAATTTTATACTCTGATGTAATTATGCGAATCAACTTTTTTAGAGATGAAGCAGATAGTCCTCGTGGTTCAGCTAATAATCCTGCAAGACCGATACAGCCAAACTCTTCTTCCTCAAAACCAGCTTCTAAAGCTTTATCTATTCTGCATGCATCATCATTGATTCAAGAACTAAGAGCTGCCTTAGAGAGTGATTCTTTGCGATCTTTTACCCGCATTACAACTAAGATTGAAGAAAACTCCAAACTAATTGCTGATAAAGATTTAGTTGAATTATCCAAATACTGCTTTAAACTTTTATCTGCGCCTGATTTGCTTCATCAGGCAAGTAGTAATTTTGAAGCTAGAGCAATTTTTGGAATACTATATAATATTTTCAAAATATTTACTAAACGGTATGCTGAAGACACTTTGAATCCAACTATTAGAGGGGGTTTGAAATCATACTTTGATACTATTGCAGTAGCATCTGAGAGTTTTCATATGAGGTCTGAAGAAGGTAGCCTCCAAATTATTTTGGAAGATTTAGCCAAATCTATTAGCGTAATCATCCAAGAAGCAGGAGAACATGGTGATATCGAATTGATCGAGAGTCTGGCTTCATGTACGGTTAAAAAAAATGAAGCTGATTTCCCAGTTCAAATATTTTCCTTGGATACTACAATTAACGATGCTGCAAATTTCATTCCTGAAGAGATAGCAGATTATATCGAAGATCGTATGCTGATTGCTTTGCAGACTATTAAGGATAATGCAGTTAGTTCTTAAGTAGGTGTGGATTGCTTCGTCGCTCCGCTTCTCGCAATGACGCATGCAAGCTGGATACTTACGCACGCTTCGCATGCTCAGGATGACGCAGTCTTACAAGCACTCATCAGCTTCGCCGTCTTTGCTGAGTAGCGTACCTACACCAGCTCTTGAGCGAATTCTTTTTTCGTTGATAGTTGATAATCTCAGCCAAACTTCTACACGGCTAAGACCTTGAAGAACGCCTAAAGCTAAGATCGAATAAAATACTGCATCACCGTAGTAACCTAGAGCAATGATGGCACCGATTGCAGCTTCAACCCAGATGCTTGATGCTGTGGTTAGACCTGCAACTAATCCATCACGGTTCATGATGGTACCAGCGCCCAGGAAACCGATCCCGGTAACTACTTGACCCATCACACGTGTCGGGTCAGTACCAGGAATTCCCTGAACTGCAAGTACTCCATATTTAACAAAGAGCATAGAACCAAGAGCAATTAAGATCGAGGTTCTAATGCCGGCAGGTTTTTTGCTGAGTTGTCTTTCTAGACCGATAATACCGGCACAGAAAAGCAACACAATCACCTGCACAATAAGGTCACTGTCGAAATTTAGTAATGTTTCCCAATGATCAGTGGTTATGGAAGTCATAATTTTATTTTATATCAGAAAGTGAGTGCCGTCATCCTCAAGCCTGTAAGGCTTGGGGATCCAGAAACTATTGAAATCTTCTGGTAGACTGGATCCCCAACCCTTTGGGTTGAGGATGACGACGCGGATAGATTAGACAGTTGTAGCTTCGTCTTCTTCAACAGCTTTCATTGACAGAGATGTTCTACCTTTGAAGTCTGTTCCTTGAACTTTAACTTTTACAGTTTGACCAACTTCAACGTACTTGCTTACATCTTCAACTCTTTCGTTAGCGATTTGTGAAATATGAACTAGTCCACTGTTGCCACCGAAGATTTCAACGATTGCGCCTACGCCGTCAAGAACTTTAACTACAGTACCTTCCCAAACTTCGCCAGCTTCTAAGCCGTTAGCAGTTGTCAGGATGTACTTTTTAGCAAGCTCAGCAGCTTCTTTGTCGTTAGAGAAAATGTTTACTTTACCGTCATCGTTGATGTCAATTTCAGTACCAGTTTTCTCGATAACCCATTTGATGTTTTTGCCACCAGGTCCGATAACCGCACCGATCTTGTCTTGTTCAACTCTGATTGAAGTTACACGTGGAGAGTTCTCTTTTAGATCATCTGCAGGTCCACTAATTACTTCATTCATTTTTGCAAGTATATGACTATATACAA
>CAYQSL010000146.1:0-4402 GCA_964420165.1 uncultured Gammaproteobacteria bacterium
TTATAGGGATCTATCACGTTTTTATTTACTGCGTAGCTATCTATGGAATAATCTGGACTTTAAGAGGCCGTTACACTTATATACCTCCAATATCTCAAGCAGTTAATCTGATCTTAAGATAGAAAACTCCTTTTCTTAACCTTAAAAGCCAGTATTTATAAGGTTTTGGCAAATTCCTTAACTTTCAACAATTTTAGATAAGATTATCAATGCTCGGGTATAAAACAAACATGTTCTTATCAGAGGGGATAATTAACAATTTTATAGAAAGCTTAGATGACGCAGATATGATGCGCATTGAATCATTGAATGATACAGAAGCCTATCAGCATATAGCTGGACTCTATAGAAAAAATTTCGGTGCCGATCCAAGTGGTGCCGCAATCTATTTGTTAAGAACCAAATTCAATATTGGCAACGAAGAAAGCAATAGGAAATTCATTCCTAGAAGCCTTTTATAGTGCCGTTTTCAAGCTTATTCTTCACATAAAATTAAAGTTTAGAGAAATTATTATATATTCAGCTGCCAAAGCAGCTAAAATAGACCTTTATGACTAAAGTTTATTACGAAGTAGATGCAGATTTAGAAATAATCAAATCAAAGAAAGTCGCGGTTATTGGCTACGGTTCTCAAGGACATGCGCACGCACTTAATCTTAAAGATAGTGGTGTTGATGTAAGAGTTGGTCTTTATAAAGGTTCTAAAAGCTGGGCTAAAGCCGAGCAAGAAGGTTTAAAAGTTTGTACTGTTGAAGAAGCTTCTAAAGAAGCTGATTTAATCATGATTCTTTTAGCAGATGAAAAACATGCTGAAGTTTACAATGAACAAATCAAGCCACATTTAACTGCTGGTAAAGTGCTTGCAGTTGCACATGGTTTTTCATTCCATTTCAATCAAATTGTTCCACCTAGCGATGTTGATGTAATTATGATCGCTCCTAAAGGTCCAGGTCATAGAGTAAGAATCGTTTTCCAACAAGGTTTTGGTGTTCCATGTCTTATCGCTGTTAAACAAAATGCAAGCGGTCAAGCTAAGAACATTGCACTTAGCTACGCTAAAGCAATTGGCGGTACAAGAGCTGGTGTTCTTGAAACTAATTTTAAAGAAGAGACTGAGACAGATTTATTCGGTGAGCAAGCTGTACTTTGCGGCGGACTTTCAGCACTTATCAAAGCTGGATTTGAGACTTTAATTGAAGCTGGTTATTCAGAAGAGATGGCATACTTCGAATGCCTTCACGAAGTAAAACTAATCGTAGACTTGATTTACGAAGGTGGCCTAACTAAGATGAGAGATAGTATTTCTAATACTGCAGAGTATGGTGATTACGTTTCTGGTCCAAGAGTAATAGATGCTGGTGTTAAAGAGCGTATGAAAGCTGTTCTTGAAGATATTCAGAATGGTACTTTTGCTCGCAACTGGATTCTTGAGAATCAAGCTGGTCAACCTGGTTTCAAAGCAACACGTGCACAAGAAGCTGCTCATAAAATTGAATCAGTTGGTTCTAGCTTAAGAGGTCAGATGGATTTCCTAGCGCATGAAAGAACTAAAGTATTAAACTAAGAATCAATCAGGGTTGTATTCTTCAGATATAGCAATTGAAAAATTATTACTAACTTGACCTGGTCTACCGAGGAATTTTAATTCTTCACCAATCCAGATCTCAGATTTCTCTTCAAGCTCAGTATTGAGTTTGATTATGTCGCCTTTTTGTAGACCCATAATATCTTGTAAAGGAAGTTCTCCTCTAGCAACTACTATGCGAACTGGCATAGGGCTATTTGCAAGTTTGTTAATAATGAATTCTTTGGAATCTTCAGAAGCAAGTTTGTCATTGCGATAACTAGATTGTCTTGTTAAAGTTAAAATCACATCTTCTAAAGCTGAGTAAGGGATACAAATACTCATCAAACCAAGATCGGAACCGATCTCTACGTTAATAGTAATCAAAGCAACTATATCAGAGTAAGCCGCTACTTGAGCAGAAACTGGACTTGTTTCAAGAGCAACCAACTCCACTTCATCAGTAGCAGGAATAATTGCTTGCCAACCTTCTGGAAGGAAATGAAGAATGCGGCGAAGTGTATCTTTGATAATACCTACTTCCACATCTGTAAGCTCTTCTTTACTAATACTTGAGATACCACTACCACCAAGCAAACGATCTATCATCGCTCCAATCAAATGTCTTTCGATACCCAAACAAAATTGAGTTACTAATGGATACATGTTGAGTACACCAGTAAGTAAATCTTCTGGCATTGAATCAATAAAATCGCCATAAGTAAGCTGTTGAACGTTTGCAACAGAAAACTCAATTGGCATACGCAATGTAGAGTTGAGAGCTAGAGTTACTTGTCTACAAAAATGTTCATGGATAGAACCAAGTATTCTTAAGTGATCCTTACTGAATTTGTCCGGATTCTTAAAGTTATAATCTTTAATTTTCTTTGGCTTGTCGCGAATGATTGAGGGAAGTTGATCAGTCTCCCTAGCGCGCTTGCCAGCAACATCTTTTCCTTGAAAAGCCATAATTTTTTATCTTCTTATTGAACAATAAAGTCTGTAAAGAATATATCGTAGACTTTAAATTCTCCATGCATCACTTGCGCAAGTTGTTCTTTAAGTTCAGTCTTCAATGCCATTTTATTTTCATGACCAATTACTTCTTCAGAACTCTTTCTAGAAAGAGTAGTAATGATCACGTCTTTAATTGCAGGCATGAGAGGTTGCAGATCTTCAGCGATTCTTGCTTCATAAGCATGCTTTTCTTCTGGCTTCAATGTTGCAAATTCTTCAAAATCTTCTGAATATACTTTTGCAGTTATTGAAACTTTTAGAAATCTATTACCCGTTACGTCAGCAAGGTTTACGACAAAGTCACCTAAAGGATAGACCGGTAAATGATCTCCTTCTTCAGGTTCTCTAGTTTCTTGAACAGTCTGGTTAACTGTAATTGTTTTAGGAGCCAGCATGAATGCTAAGAAGGTTCCACCAAACGCGGCCACAAAAATAAATATGATTATGAGAATCATATTTGGACCACCGCCTGGAGCCTTAGCTGCTTTTTCCTTTTCGGGTGCCTTTTTTGCCTTGTCGTCTGCCATATAAAAATTATTCCACAGATTCTAAGATCGAGAAAATCCTTCTCTACGTCATTAGGATTATAAAAGAGAGGAATAGTTCTTTATAGCTAGATCAACAATATTAGAAGGTAGATAATGTTCTAGCTCATTGTATATATTATCTTTTGAGTTTTTGAAAATATTTCTAATCATTGTCGATGATGCATCACAATCAAAATCAGAAACAAATTTGTATTCAAGCCTCTCGTCAAGAGCTTTTGCATCCTTTATATGATCTCTACAAAAAACTATAAAGCTCAGATTCTCACGCAGATATTCATAGTTAGCCCAGTTCTGTAACTGTGAAAAAGCATCGTAACCAATTATCCAAAATAATTTACTACAAGGAAAAGTCTTTTTATAATACTCAATAGTTTTATAGGTATAAGAAGTACCTTCTATATGTCTTTCGAAATCAGAAGCTGTAAAATCTCTATCAATCTCTATCGCTTTTTGAACTAAGCTAAATCGTGATTCGTAATCTAAAACTACTTTATTCTCTTTGAAAGGCGGATTCTTCGCAACAATGAAATCAATTTGATCTAGTTGAAATTTTTCCTTTGCATATAAAGCCATCTGCAAATGACCAATATGAATTGGATCGAAAGTGCCACCAAATAAACCTAAATGCTGAATTAAGTTAACGGGTTTGTCCATTACCTTCAATAATAAACTTATAAGTACAAAGCTCTTTTGCACCAATTGGACCACGAGCATGCATTTTCTGGGTACTGATTCCCATCTCTGCTCCGTAACCAAATTCTTCACCGTCAGTAAATCTAGTACTTGCATTAACATAGACGCAAGCAGAATCAACCATACGTTTAAAGATCTCTGCGTTTTGAATATCTTCAGTAATAATTGCTTCTGAGTGTCCAGTTGAATGAGCGTTGATATGCTCAATAGCTTCCATAACTGTCTCTACTACCTTGATTGAAACTTTAAGGTCTAAATATTCAGTATCCCAATCTTCTTCTGTAGCAGTCTTCACAAAAGGAAATAAAGCTTTGACAGCTTGGTCAGCCATGATTTCTACTTTATGGCTAACAAGTGCATCGATTAATGCTGGAAGTACTAAGTCTTTAATCTCGTTATGAACCAAGATAGTTTCACAAGAATTACAAACACTCGGTCTTGAGACTTTGGCATTGATTGCAATATCAATTGCTTTATCAAAATCAGCAAACTCATCAATGTAAACATGGCAAACTCCGCCACCAGCGCCCATTACAGGAACCAAAGCATTGTCAGTTACAAACTTGTTCAAAGTCTCTCC
>CAYQSL010000147.1:0-4402 GCA_964420165.1 uncultured Gammaproteobacteria bacterium
GTCTCTTAAACTTAATTACGCAGCAACAGGTAGCTTTGATCCAACTTGAACAGCTAAATCACAAAGTCTGTTTGAATAACCATACTCATTGTCGTACCAAGAAATAACTTTCGCTTGGTTCTCACCAAGAGTCATAGTCATGCTTGCATCAATGATTGATGAGTGTGCATCGCCAGTGAAGTCTATTGAAACAACTGCATCTTCAGTGTAATCAAGGATACCTTTAAGTTTGCCTTGAGCCGCTTCTTTGAGAGCAGCATTGATAGCTTCTTTAGTTACTTTGTTTTTGAAAGTGAATACTACGTCAACAACAGAAACGTTAGGAGTTGGTACGCGCATTGCATAACCATTAAGTTTGCCGTTTAAATGAGGTAATACTAAACCGATAGCTTTAGCAGCACCAGTAGTAGTAGGGATCATAGACATAGCTGCAGCTCTTGATCTTCTTGGATCACTGTGAGCGTTGTCAAGAAGTCTTTGGTCTGAAGTGTAAGAGTGAATTGTAGTCATGAAACCAGTTTCAACTCCGAACTTATCGTCAAGAACTTTAGTCAATGGAGCTAAACAGTTAGTAGTGCAGCTCGCGTTAGAAATGATGTGGTGCTTAGCTGGATCATAGCTTTCACAGTTAACACCTTTAACGATAGTAATATCTTCGTTTGAAGCAGGAGCTGAAATAAGAACTTTCTTAGCACCAGCAGTGATGTGAGCTTTAGCTTTGTTTGCATCAGTGAATACACCTGAACACTCAAGAACTATATCTACTCCAAGTTTGTCCCAGCCAATGTTTGCAGGATCTTTCTCTTTTAAGAATGGTGTCTTTTTGCCATCAATAGTGATTGAATCAGCGCTAGATTCAACAGTACCTTTGTAGCGACCTAGAATACTATCGTATTTGATTAGGTGAGCTGAAATTACTGGATCAGAAACAGGGTCGTTAATTGCAACCACTTCTAGAACGTTTGAAAAATTCTCATTTAGTGTTCTGAAAACGTTTCTACCAATTCTACCGAAACCATTAATACCAACTTTAATCTTAGACATGAGGCTGATTATAACAATATTAGTTTCTTATTAGAAGCACGGAAGCGCTGCTTATCATATTTTTTTAATCCTTAGGGGTCGTACCTCCACTTTCCACCTTAACCTAAATAAGTCCGGCAAATATCTTGGTTATGGTGGAAAGTGGAGGTGTGACTAAGGGGTGTTAATATAAATCTCATGACCCCTTCTGGGCTAAAAACCTGGCTACCGTCCGATGTTCGCAAACAAGAATATCTTAGTAGCACGCTTATTGATTTATATGAGAGTTTTGGCTATGAACCTATAGTTATTCCTACTATTGTGGATTTATCAGTAGTAGAGAAGGCTAACTCTAAATTTAGTGCGGACGTTTTTAAACTTTTAGATAGAGATGGCAAAACCCTTGCCCTGCGCACTGAGTTAACACAGCCCATTGCAAAGACTATAGCTCTACGTTCGGATGAAATTAAATTCCCAATTAAGCTTTATTACAATTCAAATGTATTTAGATATAAAGGTATTGCTACTGACGATTCGCGTGAAATTCAACAAGTAGGTGTTGAGTACTTTGGTTCCAAAGAAAATCAAAATTTCTCTGATCATGAAATCATTCACCTGTTAATAGAATCTGCTCTAAAGCTAGGTTTGAAAGATTTTAAAGTCACTATTACTTATGCTGCAATTTGGAGAAGAGTTTTTGAGCTCGCTGGTGAAATTGGCTCTAGAGCTTATAACTTGCTTTTAGATGGTGATTTAATTGCATTCAGGGAACTTGCTGAAACAAATCCATTGTTGAAATTGATTTTAGAGTCTGATGATATTAGTAAATTTGAATCTGAATTGAAGCTTGATTTATCGCTTTTAAAATCACTGGTGGAGAGCAATCCAGAGTATTTAAGTTTTGATCCTTTACAGTGTCCTGATTTAAATCTTTATACAGGAATTCATTTTAGTCTCTACTGTGCTGGTGAAGGTAAGCTAATTGCCATGGGTGGTAGATATGATAATTTGTGTAAATCCTTTGGTGCAGATTTACCTGCAATAGGCTTTGCCTTCTACGTTCCAAGATTACTCAAAATTTTACTTGAAAGAAATTTACTCACAGAAAATTCAGTGAAACTAAGTGTGCTTAAACCTGGCGCTACTTGGAAAGAGACTTTAAATGAGATTAGAAAATTAATACACACAAGGAATAGGGTCTTTCTTAAAGACTAATGGTTGATAATTATGGTCGCTAAGAAAAAAATTAAAATTGCTATTTCTAAAGGTTCTTTGCTTGTTGGAGCTATAGAGTTTCTCAAAGAAAAAAATGTAGAGATTCTTGGTCTGGACAATAAAAGAAAACTAATCCTTGAAACTAAGTTGCCAAAAGGCTTTGGCTTTGATGAAATTGAAATTCTTTTAGTCAGAGGACATGATGTACCTGTATATGTAGATCATGGTGCTGCTGATTTAGGAATAGTGGGTAGTGATGTAATCCTAGACTCTAAGACAAATGTTATTCAGCTTAAAGATCTAGATTATGGACAATGCAGGCTTTGCGTTTGCGCGCCTAAAGGTAAATTTAAATCCCTTTCAGATCTGCCTAGTTACACTAGAGTTGCAACAACTTTCCCTGTGATTAGTAAAAATTTTTTTGATGCACAAGGCTTAGATATTGAGATCATCAATCTTTACGGTTCAGTAGAATTAGGACCGCTTACGGGTCTTAGTGATGTCATTGTAGATTTAGTTGCAAGCGGTAAGACTTTAGAAGAAAATGGTCTTGAAGTGATCCATGAAATCATGCCTTGCACTGCAAGATTGATTGCAAGCCAAGCTGCATTTAAATTGTATAAACATGAATTGTTGAAAGTTTAGTTGTCATCCTCAGCCCTGAAAGGGCTGGGGACCCAGTTTGCTGGGGGGCATGTTCAGTAGACTGGATTCCCAACCCTTCGGGTTGAGAATGACGTCATTTGATAGAATTAAACTACTATGGATAAAAAACAAAGATTATTACTAGATTTAAAAAACAAAACTGCACTTAAAGTGATTGCAGGTATAAGAAATTTTAATTTTGACAATGTTATGAAGATTGTTGCTTGTGCTGAACATATGGGTGCAACTTGCGTAGATATTTCTGCAAATGAAGCTATCGTTGAAGCTGCTGTTAAAAAAGTAAATCGTACTGCGATTTGTGTTTCAGCAGTTGATGTTGATGAATTAATCGCAGCTGAGAACTTAGGAGCAGATATGCTTGAGCTTGGTAACTATGAAGCTTTCTACGAAGATGGAATTTACTTTAGTGCTCAGCAAGTATTAATGCTTGCTACAGAATTAATGGCTAGAAAGAAATCAGCTTTAGTTTCTGTAACTATTCCAGGTCATTTAGATGTGGCTGCTCAAGTAGATCTAGCAGTTAAGTTAGAAGAGCTTGGTGTTGATTTAATTCAAACTGAAGGTGCAACTTTAGTTGAAGCTAAAAGCCCATCAGCTCTTGGTCAAATAGAGAAAGCAAGATTGACTTTAGCTAACACTATTGAACTTGCTAAATCTCTTGAAAAAACTTTCATCGTTACTGCATCTGCAATGACTCCTGATACTGTGAAACTTGCAATCGCTGCTGGTGCTCATGGTGTGGGTGTTGGTAAGTATGTAAACCGTTTGGAGTCCGAGATTGAAATCTGTGCTGCGATTAGGCAACTTCAAGAAAGTTTAGTAGCTAATACAAAGTCTTCTGTACTTAATTAATATTGATTAAAAAACTTGATAAATATATACTCTCAGAGTTCTGGCTACCTCTAGTAGCCGGAGCTGGGATTATTACTGGTGTTTGGTTAGGGATTGATAAGTTTAAAGATGTTTTCAAGCTTCTTGCTAAATCAGGCGCGCCAATTGCTACTGGTGTAGTGGTTTTAGGTTTAGAAATTCCGCATATTCTTTCTATAACTTTGCCGATTAGTATTTTATTAGCGACATTTCTTACTTTCCAAAAGCTTTCATCGCAATCAGAAATTATTGCAATTCGTGCGGCTGGTGTGAGTTTCACCAGGTTGATGCGACCCGTGCTTTTCCTTGGGATTATAGGAGCGGCTTTGAGCTTCTTTCTTAGCGAGTTTGTAGTGCCGATTACTACTCCTTTTGCGAAGAAAATTTATACCCTCGCACTTTATAAAGATCCAATTTCGATGAAAGGTGTAAATGGTTTTAGTTATTTTGAAAGAGATTCGGACGATGCAATTAGAAGAATTTTTTATGTAAAGAATTTTAAGAAAATGAAACTTTCAGATATTTTGATTCTGGACTTTTCTAAAAACAACACTTCAATGATTCATACTGCACAAACAGGCAAGTGGGATCCAGAGCAAGGTGGTTGGGTTCTTTATGATGGTATGAG
>CAYQSL010000148.1:0-4345 GCA_964420165.1 uncultured Gammaproteobacteria bacterium
AATATCCAACTTTATATGGAGCATACGAACTAGTAAAACGTGAAGTCTCATCTATTTAGACTATTCAGGAAAGATCTTCAGAGGAATATTGATTATAGTGCTTCTTTTATTACGAAGATTAATATTTGTTTCTTTACTTGCTGTTAGCTTTCAGTGGCCAGCAGGTTCTGTAAGTTTATTAGATGGTGGCGGTGTTAAATCAAGCTCACTAAGTACTGGTCCTAGAGGCTATCTTGAACCATATATTGCAAGAAATGTTGGTGACGTGATCACTATCAAAATAGTAGAGAATATTCAGTCACTAAAAAAATCACAAATTATTCTTGATAACGATACTAGAAGTGATTCAGGTTTATCACTTCAACTTGCTATGACTGCGACTAGCTCTCTTACTCCTTCAGCAAACAATGTGGCAAACATGCTTACCAATTTTTCTTTACCCGTTGATTATTCAAGAAGAAATATCAAAGAGATTTCAATTGATAACAAAGAGCAATTCTTTACTCTTGTTAGTTGCTTAGTAGTGGAAGTAGATCCTGAAAATGGCAACATGGTTGTAGAGGGAAGTAGACAGATCCTTATGGAAGGCGAGACTAAAAGCCTTTATGTCAGAGGAATTATTTTCCCTAAAGACATCGATTCTAATAATGAAATACCTAGCTATAAGTTAGCCAATGCTCAAGTACAAATCATTGACAGCGGTGTCCTTTCCAAAGAAAGAGACAGTGGACTGGTACAGAAAATATTTAGAAGACTTTTCTAGGCATGCTTGCACTTGTATAACTTTATTCTCAGGTGCTCTTTTATATTTAACTCGATATAATTCAACCCAGCCATATTCTTTCAAGAAATATATATCTTTCTTGAGGTTCTCAACCCACACAAAAGAATTATCAGGGTTTCTCGGTTCTTCAATTAAACCTAGAAAGTCTGGAACTTTGATACCAACAAAGTCTAATGGAGCATCAACATTATAAGCAGAGTTATCAATTAAAACTCTTGCACCGTATATAGGTGGATATTTAGCGTTATAGTATCTTGGCATATAAGGATGAATATTTTTATTGCCTGTTAAGTGTTGAAAAGATCTTTTTACATAACCTTTATAGACACCTACTGTATAAAGTTTGAACTTAGACTTTTGTTGTGGATGCACATTGTTACGGTGATTAGGATAGAGAGCAAAGTCTCTGTTGTAAGGCTTTCTAACATCTTCATTAGCAATGACCTTATCAAAGTATTTTGCTAAACCAGAACTACCAAGAATATCTTTGGCATATGATTTTTTGTTATTAGTAAAAATCATAAGATTGAAACCCTGTCTTTTAGCATATTCCAGGATCTCTATAGCTCCTGGGCGAATCACATACTGCTGACCATCTAGTGAAGTATTAACCTTATATCCAAGTCTTTTAGCAGTAGAAATATCTTCTTTAGTCATTCGGTCAGAAGCGATTAAAGTCTCATCCAGATCAAATGCCAAATACTTAGAGTTTTTGTCTAAGACTATAGCTTTCTTTGGTTCGGTTTCAAAAGTTTCAAGCACCCCTTCAAATGCACTGACATTAAGGCAACTAAGAAGGAAAACAAGTAAAACTAAGAGATTTTTTTTGAACATGGGGATAATTTTTATCATAACAGATGCTTAACCTAGGCTTGTTATTTTATCAAAAGACCTCAGGGGTACACATGGAATTTAATCCGATCCAGGACGATACTGCTCAACGAATACAACTACAAATTCAACAGCAGCAACAGCAAGCACTCGCGCAAGCTAATGCTAATAATATTGGACAAGTTAAAAATACTAACGCTACTCCTCAAGCAATTGATCAAAGTAAATTAGTCCAAAATCAACAACAACTAACTCGTTCTATGCCAGGTATAACAGTTAGAGGTGAAGTTAATTTAGATATCAATATTACAAAAATTAAAAGCGAATCGAATTACTTTAATTATCAAGCAATTAAAGATGCAAAAGGTAATCCCTGGTTAGTTGGAACAGATGCAAAATCAAAAGACTTTATTGTCTCTCCAGATTTTACAAGAGCATATAAACTTTTAAATCCTAATGCAGTTGAAGATAAATTAAAAAGTGACAAACCAGAAGCATCTAAAGCTAGCCAGGAGAAAACAACTCTAGAGCAAATAAAAAATGATCCGAAAATAAAAGAAGCTACTAAAAAGATTGAAGATCAGAAAAATAGAGCAATAAAAGCGGCAGGTTTAGCTGCAGGTACAGCGGCATGGGCTCTCAGTAAAGCTGCAAACAATAGTAGTGTGACCGGAATTTTTAATATCAAAGCAGATGAGCAAAGTGAAGCTAATGCAGAGAACGCAAAAGCAAGTGCAGAAGAAGCCATGCGTAAAGCTTTGACACCAGATTTTAGTACTAAAACTAAAGAAGAAAAACTAGAAGCTTTAACTGATGTGGTAATGGATCATGCCTCTGATCCAGCAACAGCAATTTCTAAATTAGTAAATTCAGGAAATACTCAAGCTGAGTTAACTGGAGAAGCATTTCATTATCTAGGTCAAAAAGAAGTATCCTCTGCTGAGCAAGCTAAGTATTTTCAGAAAATGGAAAACATAGCTAGTCCTTATGTAAAACAAATGGAAGCTTTAGAAGCTAAAAATGATATACAAGGAATGGAAAATCTAGCAAATGATAAAGGATATAAAGAAGTCATGAATTACTATGGAAATTACCATCAATCTCTCCAGCAAAGTGGAAGAGCGATGAATGGTATTGATGCTGAGGTTTATAGAACTTTAATTAATAAATATAAATAGTAAATTATTTATCAAAGCCAAATGCTGCCTTTAATTCATCCCAGTTTTTTAATTTAGTCAGGGCTGATTCTAGAATTTTTGCTATTTCATCAGGTAGCATTTTCAAACGATGTGCAATTAGAGGAAGAGGCTTAGTTCCTTTTTTACCAAAGTGTTCTAAAACTATTTGTCTTTCTAAAGGCTCTAAGGGATTTTTTATTTCTTGACCTTGAATTACAGGGAAATCAGATTCAATAGTTTTTCGTAAAAACTCTTTGTCACTATCGAAATCCAATACATAAGCAGATTCTGGAGGCTCAAATAAATCTTGAACTTTAGTTCCTCCACAAGTATCAATATCATCTCTAGTATTTCCTATATAAGCTCTTGGAAACGAGGTTCTATGAATAACCATTTGCGCTAGATTTGCCAAGCGAACTCTATCAGATTTTAGCTCTGGAAATTTTTCAATAAGTTTCTTGTTAATTGCGCCTAAAAGATACTCTGAGTTTGGATCACGATAGGATCTCATTTTCCACGCTTGAGTTTTCAAATGAAAAACTTCATTTAAATAAGGATCATCATATTTTACCAACCACTCTCCCTGACTGCCTGGTGGGTAAAGAACATCAGATATATGCCAGTTAATTACTTTATAAGCCCAGGTACTTAAACGTAGACCTTTCATCAAGCGATAGTCTTTATAAATATTATAATTATTGGTATCAACTGCAAGCTTCAATCCAGCTTTAGCTATTTCTTGAAAGTCATATAGACTAAGTCCTTCCCTTTTGCCTTCTTCAAAGTATCGTTTCTGAGCAATATTGCATGCCATAGGCAAGCTTGCCTCATAAAGTAATTCTCGAGCAGTTTTAGCATATTGATCCAATTGAGTTTTAGCAATTTCTAGTTGTGGATCACTTTGTCCATCTAAATTCTTTTGTGCCAAACCAATACACCACATCAAATGACGCTCTCCTCTTTTGTTTAAAGGAGGGCAATTTTTTTGTGAAACTGGATCTAAATCTGGATTTTCAAAATCACTTTTTTTTAAACCTAAATCTTTTGCTCGTATAGTCCAAGAAAATTTTGGATTAACACTTAATTCCCATTCTGGTCTTCTACTTATATGTCCAATATGCTTAACAGCTGCTTTTACAATTGCTCCAGTTATTGGATATTCGTCTTTAAAAAGTTCTTTTCTTGAAGTTCTAAAAGCCCCTTGGCTTCTTGAAATTCTTTCAGATGCTAATACTGGTCTAGCAATCGTACTCATTAGTTAATTAGCCACAACGTTAACTAATTTCTCTGGAACCACTATAACTTTCTTCACACTTAAACCTTCAATACGTTTTTGCATTTTAGTATTAGCAAGAGCAAGCTTCTCAATAGCAGCCTTATCCATTGATTTCTCAACTTCAATAACATCTATTTTTTTGCCCATGAATTGGATTACAAGATTATAACTATTAGTTTCTAGATACTCACCTTGATATTCAACCCATTTCTGCACATGCACAGAATTAGCTTTCATAAATCCAGCAGAGAAATCTTCACTAGTATCTTTTTGTAA
>CAYQSL010000149.1:0-4343 GCA_964420165.1 uncultured Gammaproteobacteria bacterium
CTCCAAGTTTAGTTAATTGGACTCATGAATGGGGCGATCAAGTTTTCCTCGACGCACAGCAATCTAAAAAGCCAATAATTCTTAGTCTTGAAGCTAATTGGTGTCATTGGTGCCATGTAATGAAGGAAAAAAATTACAACAATCCAGAGATTGCTAAATTACTCAACGACAATTTTATTCTAATTGCAATAGACCAAGATACAAATCCATTCCTTGCAAGCCGTTATAAAGACTATGGTTGGCCTGCTACGATTTTCTTTAGTCCAGACGGCAAAGAGATCTCCAAACAAACAGGTTTCATCGAAACAGTTCAATTGAAGAGCCTTTTAGAGCGTATTATTAAAGACCCATATAAAGTACTGGATAATTCAAGTACTGCCGTTACTTATTCTAAAAATACTTCTCTTTCACCTGAACTAAAACAAGAGCTAATAAGAAATTTTAAAACTACAACTGACTTAAATATTGGCGGTCTCAACATTTCACAAAAATATTTGGATAGAGATACGGTTGAATACGCTTTAACTATATATGCAAATAACACAAGCCTTCTAAGAAGAATCAAAGAGCGCAATGAAGTTTCTCCAGAATTAAATAGTCTCAATTCTGATTCACGAAGCGCAAAAGCAATTGCTAAAGCTAATCTAGATGGTGCATTAAAATTACAAGATCCTATTTGGGGAGGTTTCTTTCAATACTCTACTAATAATGACTGGAAGCATTTACATTACGAAAAACTTACCGAGATTCAAGCTGAATATATTAGAACTTACTCTTACGCTTATTTAATTTTGAAAGATCCTAAGTATCTTGAAGCTGCAAAGAAAGCTACTAATTACATGCTAAATTTCATGAAAGATTTTGATGGCGGCTTCTATTCAAGTCAGGATGCAGATCTAATAGCTGGCAAGAAATCTTCGGACTACTACGAGCTTAACGACCTAGGACGCAGGAAGCAAGGTATTCCTAGAATTGATAGAAATATTTTCCCAAGTAAAAATGGCTTAATGATTGATGCATTAGTTGAAATTCACAAAGCAAGTTCTAACTACAAATTTCTCAAAGCTGCCATTAACTCAGCAAAATTTATCATCAAGAAATATAAGCGTAATGATTCTAATGACACAAGTTATTTCGTACACACAGACTCAGATAAAAATTACTATCTAGCTGATAATCTCTACATGGCAAAAGCTTTTCTTAGTTTGTATGAAGTAACCGCAAACAAAGAATGGTTATATGAAAGTATTGCTACCGCTGAATTTATAAAAAATAAATTCAGAAACCTTGATGCTGGCTATGTTTCAAGCGCCGACAGCTCTGCTCAAGCCAATCAATTTCTAAAACCAATTCCAATTCTTGCTGAGAATATTCGCTTGGCAAGATTTTTCAATCTACTTTATCAATACACTGGTAATCCAATTTATAGACAAGAGACTGAACATATTATGAAGTACTTGGCGACGAAAGAAGTTGCATTAGATACATTAACCGAACCTGGAATTCTCGTAGTAGATTATGAGTTAAATAATGATCCAGTACATTTCACGTTAATTGGGGCTAAGAATAATCCTCAAGCAAAGAAACTATTTACTGAATTGATGCATGTACCTTATATATATTCAAGAATAGAATGGTACGACCCTAAAGAAGGCAAGCTCTTAAATCATGATGTCGAGTATCCAAGCTTCGACAAGCCAGTTGTATTTAACTGTGAGAATAAAATCTGCTCAATGCCTATATATGAAGTTAGAGATCTTCAAGAAAAGCTAAAGTTGTAAGCAACTAGCTCAGCGAATGATATAATTTTTCGGTTCGCTAGAGAACGACTCGCTTGGGTGGCTCAGTGGTAGAGCACGTCATTGGTAATGACGGGGTCGCGGGTTCAATTCCCGCCCTAAGCACCATTATTTATTTAAGTGGCTCAGTGCCTGCGAGCGTAGCGAGCAAATATAAAGAAAGCTCACGTGCTCACGAAGTGAGCTGCGTCGCTAGACGCACACATTGGTAATGACGGGGTCGCGGTAAAGCTATAACACATTGGAGCAGTTGTCGTGCCCACCCCTGTTCAATTCCCGCCCTAAGCACCATCTTTCGCTAAAGCTCCAGATGGCAAGTCATTTATAGCGAAGAATGTCCTTCGAAGCTCTAAAAGAGCGAAGTAGGACTTGTTCATCATTAAGATCATAAATATTCTTAACTCTTAAAAATAAAATACGCTGCTGCAATAATCAAAACAAATCCAATTGCATGATTCAGCGTAATTGATTCCTTTAGGTAGAGAATTGAAAAGCCACTAAAAACAATCAGTGTGATGATTTCTTGAAGTGCTTTCAATTGCGCCGCTGACATTACCGAATGTCCAAGCCTATTTGCTGGCACTTGAAAACAATATTCAAGCAAGGCAATTAACCAGCTAACTACTATAACTGTAATAATTCCTACTTGCTTATATTTAAGATGCCCATACCAAGCAAAAGTCATAAATATATTGCTTATGATCAAAAGGAAACTTGTTAATAAAAATTGCCAGCTCATAAACTAAAATTATATATATGAAACATCTAACTGAATATCTCTGGTTTAATACTAAGAAACGCCATGATTACATCCGCATCACTGATGAAGTTGAAGAGCTTGTTAGCAAAAGTAAAATCCAAGAAGGTCTTTGCTTAGTATCCGCGATGCACATTACAGCCTCTATCTATGTAAACGATGCTGAAAGTGGTTTGATTCAAGACATTGAAGCGTGGTTAGAAAAACTTGCACCAGTTAATCCAAACTATAAACATCATCAAACTGGAGAAGATAATGGTGATGCCCATCTTAAGCGCATGATCCTTGGTCATCAAGTTACACTACCTATTAGTAAAGGGAAATTAGACCTAGGACCTTGGGAACAGGTTTACTATGCTGAATTCGATGGTCAGCGTAAGAAAAAAGTGATTGTAAAAATCATTGGTGAATAACTGAATAATTTAAGTCAAAGCCTGTTCTAAATCAGCAATCAAATCTTCTATATCTTCAATCCCTGTCGAGAATCTAATTAGTGAATCTGATATGCCTGATTCTTTTCTCTCTTCGGCAGAAATAGTTGAATGCGAGGTAGCACGTGGAATCGAGCATATAGACTCCACTCCACCCAAACTCAAAGCTGAAGCAACTAACTTAAGCTTAGTTACAACATCTTCTGCTTTGCCCTTAACTTCAAAGCTCATCATGCCACCAAAGTTTTTCATTTGCCTAGCTGCAAGAGCATGACCTTCAAAAGATTTCAGCCCCGGATAATTTACTTTAGTAACTTTTGAATTGCTTTCTAAAAAATCTGCAATTTTCGCAGCATTAGAATTTATTCTTTCCATTCTCAAGGCAAGTGTCTTCAGACTACGTTCAAGCAAATAGCAAGAATTAGCATCTAAGACTGGACCTAGCGAATTAATATATCTAAAAATTGCATGGCTAAGCTTTTCACAATTAGTAGCGATAGCGCCACAGATCATATCGCTATGTCCACCAAAATATTTAGAACCGCTATGCACCACAACATCAATACCAAAGCATAGAGGTGTCTGGTTGATTGGTGTTGCAAAGGTGTTATCGATTACACTAATCAAATTATTTGTTTTAGCAAAACTTGCTACGAAAGATAGATCAACAATCTTAAGTAAAGGATTAGAAGGAGTCTCGATATAGATGAGCTTAGTATTTGGCTTCAATAGCTTACCAATGGCTTGGTTATTAAATTCATAAATCCAATCTACTTCAACTTGCAAATCATTTAAAATATGATTTATAAAACAATGAGTTCCTCCATAGATTTGTCTTTGGAAAAGCACATGATCACCTGGTTTTAGACATGCAAGGAGAACATTACTGATAGCTGCCATTCCTGAACTAACTACATAAGCGTATTTAGCTTTTTCGAGTGCGGCAATTTTTTGCGCGACTGCTTTATGATTCGGTGTATTTAAAGCTCTAGGATAAAGAGGTTTAATTTCACTGTCATAATCCATCAGAAAAGAACTTGATGTAAAAATTGGAGTGTTAACCCCTTTAATACTTTCATCAATAAAAGTCCCTGCATGAACGCATTTGGTATTAAATCCTTGATTCTCGAAGTTAGTCATTATAAAAATTCTAACTCATTGGGTCATTGGAACCTTTCATCAATAAAATCATCTTTATTATCAGGGATAAAAGTCCCAATTAATTATGAAATTCTTAGTAAAACCCTTAATCATCAGCGTAATTCTAATTACCCTTTGCACGCACAGAAGCAATGCAGCTAATTCAAATGCAGAAGATTTAGCAGGGGTATGGAATATTGTTCAGAATGGGAGTGT
>CAYQSL010000150.1:0-4343 GCA_964420165.1 uncultured Gammaproteobacteria bacterium
TTTGCAGCATTTTATCCTTATTAAAATCTCTGATAATTTTATAGACATCCCAATCTACATCAGTATTGCCCGTAGATACTAATTGAAAATTATTATGATAATGGAGTTGCTTTGATATTTCATTAATATCACCAACCTTTAACGCTTTTAGAAATTTGTCATTGTTATCAATGACATGAATGGCATACGCTCTATCATCCAAATTTAAAGGTTTATAAGTGCGCTGATGAATCTGATCTAAAAAAACTCTATATTCTTTAAGCCCTTTATATAGCGCTTCTTCTGATATTTCTCCTCTATTATAAGCTTGAACAATATTTTCAATTTTATAATCTTGAGGTGTGACTTCTGAAAAATATCTTGGAGAAGAATAACCTCTAATAGGGCTTACAGAATCTTGTTCTCGAGTACTTCCATTAGCTTCCACAATTAAAGTTCTTGCATGCCCAAATATATTTAATCCATCATCATACCTATGATGTCCGCTTAAAGAACAACATTGAATGCCATATTGCTTAAATAGTAATTCTTGTGCAAGTTGAAAATCACAGCAGATTGCATAATATCCAATTGCATCCAATGCTTTTAAATAATTAGGACATTGATTCAGTACACTTCTTAGAATCGGATCATCACAATATGATCCACCTTGGTAACGCATATAAGCCAAAAGAAGCTTCTCTTTTTGAGCAGGAGAAACTTTTAGAAGTAATTGATGCATTTTAGAATCATCAGCAAAAATTCTTGATTCTTCTATTAGTTTTTGGCTAGCTGCAAATTTCTCATCTCCATATTTAACACCGATTTCCGGCAAAGCTACTTGTTTAAGCTTATAGGAGATAGTCTTTCCATATAAGGTATCAGGGGGATTTTTAATATAGGTTATTCCTAAATTAGACCTAACTAATTTGAGATTATCAGAATTATCTCCTTCAATTGCAATATCAGAAACTATATATCCTAAAGGGGAGGGAAGTGCTAAAAAATTAGCACCTTTACTAAAAAAAAGAGGGATACTAAGCGTAAAACTAGGATCAGATGAATCTAAAAACTGTTCTTTAAAATCTTTTTGAAGTAATACTTGCACTTCATCATTACTTGCACTTGGTTCAGCATATTTGATTTCAAGTTCTTTAGAGTCGGAGCTTAAAAAAGTTGCAAAATATCCACTACTATTAAGAACATAAGCTGATTCAGTAACATATAAAGAACCCCAACTTCTAGCTCCATTAACTTTTCCAAAGCTGCTATATTCTTCATCTTCTTCAGTATGTATCCCCCTTATCTCATTAGGCTTTACTTCCAAAGACTGTATTCTTGGCTCATTAGAAGTAGAGCTGCTTCTTTCAGGAATAGAATTAGCTTGCCCAGTAGTATCTGGTGTATTTGTATTAGGAGTTCCTGCTTGCTGTTGCGCATTTTCATTTCTAAACCAACTACTATGGTGTCGATTGCTGCGTGCTTTCTTTGGTTTCTTGTTCCCGGTAGTTTGCGGAATAGTAGTTTGAGATTCTTTTTCTTCGATTTTTTCCTCTTTAAAATCTTGATTTGGCATTTTTGAACTTGAAGAACGAATCGCATTGATTGAAGTAAAAAGCTTTTCTTCTTTTTTTATTTGTTCTTGCTTTAGCGTAGTAGCTTCGGAAATTTTTTGTTTCAAACCAGAGTTTAAAACTATAGCCGCAATAACTTTCCCTTGATCTAAAAGTTCATCAACTCTTCGCCCAAATAGTGTGAGACCAACTAAGCTATGTGAATCTAATATCTGTGGAAGATTTTTTTCTTTAGAAAAATAAGTAGCATCAGCAAGGAAATAATCATAAATATCATCTATTGCTTTTGTTTCACTCTCATTTAGTTTTATTAGCTTCCTATATTCAAGCTTTTTTAATTCATTGATCTTTTTATAAATATCTTTGTTAGTTAAAGAACTTTCATTAGTTAGTTCCAGTTCATCAGCAATTTGATAAATAATTGCCTGAAGTTGATTTTGTATCAATTTCACTTTTTCTAAAATAGGACTAGATTCAGATTCAAGAAAATCTTTTATATGCTGATTATGCTGCGTGAAATTATCTGGTACCGCTTGGGGTGAAACAGTAACAGCTTTTCCAAAAGCTGGCGTTTCTACAGTTAATATTTGCTTATGCTCTAATCTAATCATTCGCTTCTAAAGAATATATTGATACACTTTAGCATGGTTGATTATTTTGAGACAAATTAAAGTCAAAATGGCGTTTTTGCCCATGACAAGGAAAGAATTATAGTACCGATCTAGCCAGCGTCACCGCAATATCCTCTATCACTGGCACACTGGTTCCAGGGAAAGAAGTTGTAGTAGCCGTGCTGAGCATGATTGAACAATAAGGACAAGCAACACTCACTTTATTAGGCGTATGCTCATTCAATTCTTCAAGACGCATCACGTTGATATGATTGCCAGGAGTTTCGTACCACATTTGACCGCCACCGCCGCCACAACAAGTACTTTTCTCACGTTCATGATCTACACTCACTACTTCTAGTCCCGGTATAGATTCCAAAATAAATCTTGGTGGATCAAAGACACGATTGTATCTACCGAGGTAACAAGGATCGTGATATGTAATCTTTTCACTTACTGGTTTTTCAGGCACAAGTAAACCATCTTCGATTAACGTAGCTAAGATTTCACTATGATGGAATACTTCAATTCCTGCAAAACCAAATTCAGGATATTCGTTTTTAAGAGTGTTATAAACATGCGGACATTGAGTGATAACTTTTGTAACACCATACTTATTAAACAACTCAATATTCTCAAGAACTATTTCTTGATACAAACCTTCATCACCAGCACGTCTTGCAAGGTCTCCAGAACTTTTCTCTTCGTTACCGAGTACAGCAAAATTCAAACCTGCTTTGGTAAATAGTGCTGCATTGGATTTAGTAACTACTTTGTTTTTATCATCGTAAGCACCTGGACTACCAACCCAATAGAGATATTCAAAGTTACCTTTATTCTCTCTAGCAAGCTTCACAGGAATACCAGTCTCAGTCTTAAGTTCAGCGATCCACTTCTCTCTATCATTTGGATCCATTCCCCAAGGATTTGATTTAACACGTAAGTTTTTAAGAGCTGCTTGTAAATTAGCAGGCGCTTGATTACTTTGTAACAAACCTCTACGCATATCGACGATAGTATCTACGTGCTCAATTAATACTGGGCACTCTTCAACACAAGCATTGCATGAAGTGCAAGACCATAAAACATCAGGATGTATATGAGTATAAACTTCGTCTCTATCCGATTTACCAGCTAGGTTACGAATATCTAACATCAAGAATTTTGGCGATAGTGGCTTGCCAGTATTTTGTGCTGGACAAACTATATGACATCTACCACAAGAAGTGCAGGCATCCCCATCTAATAAACTTTTCCAAGAGAAATCAGCATAAGTAAAAACTCCAGCAGTGAAATCTTCTTCATTGATTTCTTTGCCTTCTGCTTCAGCTTCCATCATATCTAAAAGACTATAAGGAGTATAAAGCTGTCCGCGATGACGTTTGCTTCTAAAGAAAATCGTCAGTGGCGACAAGAAGATATGCATGAACTTGGTGTAAGGAATCAGTGCAATAAAAGCAAAAGTCATAACACCATGCACCCACCATAAAACTCTATGTTGAGTTTCAAGATCAACCACAGTCATGTATGAAAAGAAGTGCGCAAGAGCGTTTCCAATTGGAGCATATTCTTCATAATGGTTTGTCGCTGCCATTCTAAATGCTTCTAATAAGAAGCCTGTGATTGCAAAGAGCCCTAGGAATAATGGTTGAATCCAATCGTTTTGGGTATTGTCTAATTTTTTAGATTTAAAAATATATCTTCTTGCTGAGAAAATAATTACCCCAGTAAGTAAGAGCAAGCCTGCGATATCAGCGCTGAAGCTAACTACCTTATAGAAAGAACCTTGAAAGAAATGAACACCTTTAACTATATGTTCTTGAACTGCCACTATATTAGTGACTATCCATAAAGCAATAAAGCCTATAAAGACTAAAGCATGGGCAAAACCAGGAGTTTTCTTTTCAGAGGTTTTTTTATGTAAGAATGCATAAGTAAGTAATTGCTTGACTCTATGCTTGAAATCAGTAAAACGATTTTCTCTTTTAGTAGCTTTGCCATTGAAAATTTTCTTCAGGCGCAAATAAAAGCCATAAACAAAAATTCCAGCCGCAGCAGCCGCCAAAAAATAGAAAACTATCTTAGCTGTTAAGCTTCCAACGTTCCACCATAGCTCTCTAGTTTCTAAGAGAGGAATTTCAGGTATTGCAATTACGGATTCCACAAGGTAAATGTTAGT
>CAYQSL010000151.1:0-4264 GCA_964420165.1 uncultured Gammaproteobacteria bacterium
GTTCAGGAAATTGTTGGATGATCTCATCTAACAGTGCAATTATTGGTTGATAAATTTTCTCCACCAGTAATTTTTTTATATCTAATTTGGCTTGGTAATTAGCAATGCGCATAAGGATAAAAGCTAAAGCTGCTTGCCTATAAGTAGGTTGCAGTATATTAAACTTTTCAATAAGTTCATTAGACAAGTCGCCAAGTGGACTACTATAACGCTTAGCTTTAGTGTCATACAAGGAATCTAAATCATTAATATCTCTAAAATTATATTCAGTAAAATCTTCAATTAATTTTCTTGCATCAATAGCACAAATATTTTCGTCTCCTCTTGTCATAGTAATGGAGCCAATTTCATCTTGAAAAATAGCCTGAGGTGTAGATATTGCTTTCGTATAATTAGCGAAACTTTCATAATGATCATAACCAAAAGAATTTTCATTATTATTAGGATCTACCGAGTATTTTTCATTCCTTAAACGCTGTAATTCCTCTGCCTTTTCAGCAATTGGATTAAAGAACTCTCTAATATTGGGTTTGGCTACAGTAGCTAAATTCACAAAAGTGAATCATATCACTTATTATCTTTTGATTAGTTAAAGCTCACAAACACGGGAGCCTAAAGCCTTTTCCACGTTTAAAAACAACAACTTCTCTGAATCTAAAATCAAATAATTAATTTCATGGTCAGCGAAAACAAGCTTGCTGATTTGGTTCTCTGCAGTATTAAGATGATCAACTTTAAAGAAATCGCGTTGAATATAATCATCAATTATAAGTACCAAGTGTCCTTTATTTGCCATTAGTTTAGTTACATAATGTTGATTACAAACAAGGCATGGCAAAAGCTTTTCAGCAGCAAAATGACGATTAAATTCAGGTGATCTGTACAAGAACATCGCAACTAAATTTTCATAGCCTAGACCTTCACTTGCAGCAGCTCTAATTGCTTGTGTTTCAGCACAATTTCTTTTTTCAGGGATTTTTAAATCTTCTTTATTTCGTGGATCAATATTAGCTCCGCTAAAAACAAACAAATGATCATCTTTTTTATAGATCATTAGAGCGCCATACTTTGCTTGTGAAATTGGAGAGACTGCATGTTCAGCTTTCCATTTTAAAAAATCACTGAGTTTTACTAAACCTTCTTTCTCAGAATCGTTATTAATTTCTTTATTAGATACCAGGGCCTGCAAAAAGCTTTTTACAGAAATATTTTGTTCTAATTCTAATTCTCGTGTGCCTGTAGAATATTGATTTGCTTTAATAGGACAAACTCCAATTGGGGGCTAAATTATAGTGGACTAGATATATACCCCAAACAAAGCAATGTAAACCACGACTAAATTTAAATATTTAAAGGCTTTTAACTAGGCTTTTTCAGCCGTTTTTTGATATCATAAGACTCTCGCATCCTTATAAAGAATTTTAATTATGGTTACAAACTTAGACTCAAAAGCAGAAAACAAAGATACTAAAGTACTTATTATTGAAGATGAAGCCCAAATTACTAGATTAATAGAGCTTGAGCTGAAATACGAAGGTTATGACGTTATTACCGCTACAGATGGTTTAGAAGGTCTTAAATCTATTCGTGAGTTTGCACCTGATCTTGTTTTGCTGGATTGTATGCTTCCTAGTTTATCTGGTGAAGAAGTTTGTAAACAAGTCCGCGAAGATGCTTCTACTATTCCTATCATTATGATCACTGCTAAAGACAGTATCGAAGATAAAGTGAAAGGACTGGACTTTGGTGCTGATGACTATTTAGTAAAACCTTTCGCTACAGAAGAATTATTAGCTCGTATTAGAGCTGTACTAAGAAGAAAGCCTCCAGAACAAGCTGGTACTTTACAGTACAAAGATCTTTGGTTAGATCAATTCAATCGTCTTGCTAAAAGATCTAATGAAGAATTAGAACTCAGAAGTAAAGAATTTTCTTTACTTAGAGTCTTCATGATGAATCCAGAGAAATATCTAACTAGAGAATTTCTTTTCAACAAAGTATGGGGTTACGATTTCATTGGCGAAAGCAATGTAATTGAAGTTTATATTAGATACTTACGTTCTAAATTGAAAGAGAAAAACTACGGTAAACTCATTCACACTAAGCGTGGTGAAGGTTATATGCTGAAGAAAGCTGATAACGACACTGAAGTTTTCATGTAAACGTCATCCCCAGCCCTGAAAGGGCTGGGGACCCAGTCTTACTAAAGATTCCTCTGGTTACTGGATCCCCGAATCGCTATCCCACTTCGCTAAAGCTACGTAGGGGACAAGCTACGATCCGAGGATGACGGCATCTGGGAGCTTTCTGAATAGATTATGTTTGAGATTTTCTCAGGATGATGGCATAAAAAATTCCAACTGCCCCAACCCCAATCATTGCAAATGATACACAGCTTGCTGCAGCAAAATTACCAATGAGCAAACTATCTGTTCGCATTGATTCAATCAGAAGCCTTCCAATAGAGTAAATTATCAAATAGCTTGAAACTAAAGTAACATCTTTTTTGAATATACTAAGGCTATGAACTTTTTCATAAAGAAATTTATTTAAGAACATCATTATAGCGAAATTAAATAAATTCCAAATTGCTTCATAGAGAAAAGTTGGGTGATGGAATAAACCAGTCTTGTGAATATAAAGCTTGATTGGCAAATCTAGATTAGTAGCAATACCAAAAGCTTCCTCATTAAAGAAATTACCCCAACGTCCAATCGCTTGTGCCAAGGGCACTGTAGAAGAAATTAGACTTAATTTAAAGAATAACTCTCTATAATCTCTTGAGAAAAACCAAGCACCAATAATAACTCCAAGAATACCACCTTGAATACTTTGTCCACCATGCCAGATTTGTACAATTTCACTTACATTCAATGAATAGTAATCCCATTGTAAAATTACATACCAAAGCCTTGCACCAAGAAGTCCAGTGAGTAGAACTAAAATACTAAAATTAGTTAATTCATCCTCAGTAATATTATGAGAGATAGAAAGATCGTGTTCATCAGCAAGGATTTTTCTACGAAACTCTAATAATTTGATTGCAACAGTTAAGGCTACAAGAAAACCAATAGCTGTCAAAAGCCCATACCAACGCAGGTTCAAAGGACCTATACTAGCGAGCAATGGTCCAGGCGATTTTAAAATTAAACCCATTAAAATCATATTTATTCTACAGGCGAACTTGAAGCCTTATCGTAAATTCCATCTCCATATACCAGTACTTTGAAAGTTTTCAGTATAATCCATAAATCAAGTCCAATGTTGTGATTCTGAGCATACCAAACATCAAGCTCCATACGTTTTTCATAAGGAATGGAGTTTCTACCATTAACTTGAGTCCAACCTGTTAAACCAGGCTTAACCGAAAGTTTCAACAGTTCCACTTCGTCAAAGTGTTGAACTTGCACAGGTAGAGCTGGTCTCGGACCAACTATACTCATGTCACCAAGAACTACATTTATCAATTGTGGAGTCTCATCTAGACTAGATTTGCGCAAGAATTTACCAATATTAGTAATACGATCATCATGAACAGAATCTGCAAGTCTATGAGGATCGGCATCAGTTCTCATGGAGCGAAATTTAAAACAATTAAATTCTTTTCCATCTTTACCAACGCGAGTATGAATATAAAAAATTGGTCCAGGTGAATCTAACTTAATCAAAACAATAAGCAAGATCCACAAAGGAAAGACCATAGCCAAAGCAGTTAAAGCAATAACTAAGTCCATTAATCTTTTTAAGAATCTATCCAGGCAAACAAGCACAGAAAAAATTATAACCTCTTTCGAAACCGTAGGTTTTGCAAAAAGAGGTTTAGTAAAAACTTTACCTAAAGATATTTCTCAATTGATTTATAGTATCTTCAAAGCTAAAAGCCTCATAAATACCCTGCTTGAGGAAAGCATCGATTTTTGGCTTAAGCGTAATTGCTCTATCAATCTCAGCACTAGCACCACGTTCATAGGCACCAATATTAATCAGATCTTCGTTCTGGGCATAGACCGCAAGCATATTGCGCAAATCAGCAGCAAGATCCTGATGTTCTTTATTAGTAATCTCTGGAAATAATCTACTTACACTTGCCAGAATATCAATACATGGATATTGATTTTTTACAGCAATCTTTCTTGAAAGCACAATGTGACCATCAAGCACACCACGCACAGTATCAGCAATTGGCTCATTCATATCATCACCTTCTACCAATACCGCGTAAATAGCAGGGATAGAGCCATGTTCAGACTTACCTGCACGCTCT
>CAYQSL010000152.1:0-4237 GCA_964420165.1 uncultured Gammaproteobacteria bacterium
GTTTCACTCCTCGCAATGACGCTAAACAGCAACAGCTTTCGGCTTAGCTTTAGCTTGTTGGTGCTGATGTAAATCTTTTTGATAACTGCTCTTTGCTTTTTGTTGAAGATCATTTTCTCGTTTTGAACTTTGAGCCCAGTAAGTTAAACCAAAGTCGTCGGCTGCAATTGAAATATGATTGAGTGACCTTGCTAGCTCAGGGCTAACCCAACGCATAAGTATATTGAGAAGGGAAGCAGTAATGCAAGTAAGTCCAACTATTTTTTTATCTCTAGCGCGAGTTGGATGCGGATCCTTATTAGAGATTAGATCGACGTCAACGACCATACCTCCTATATTACGCATATTTCCAAATAAACGAGCTGCACCAGAGTCTCTATCTTTCTTAGCAAATAAAATACCACCAATACTTCCACCTAAAAGGCATAAAGCACCTAGCTGTTCAGTGAATTTCTCTGGAGCATTCTTTAGTAGGAACATATCCCTAAAAATCTCATAAAAATTCTTCAAAACTAATTTACTATTCTCAAGCATATTAGTTCCTAATGGCTTGCCACCATTTCTGTTTTGAACGAGTTCAAGCATATGGTTAATCCCAGAACTTACACCTGTAGCTAGGTTGAAGTTATAGAAAGGTAGTGCCCAGAATGAAACTGCAGGTATAAGTCGTGATAGACATTCTATTGGTCTTTGACCAACAAAGGCTTCTACGGCATTCCAAGCAAAACCAAAGGGGATGAGATATTTAGTAAACCATTCTGATTTTTCATCTATGAAATTGGCAACTTCTTTTGGCAGGATTTTATTGTTGCTACCAACAACTGCCATGGTATTCATAAAGATGCCAACACCATTTAGTGCAAGAGTAAAGTAGTTTCTAAAATGCTGAAATCCTGGTGGTCCACCGTTACAAAACTCTGCTCTAAACTTATCCCAAGAATTAAGTTTGTTTTGTGTATTTGAATTATTCTCAGCCTTGAATTTATCTAATATTGAATCTAGGTGATTGATAGTGTCTCTTAAATTTCCTCTTGATAATTTTTGGGGCGTGATCGATCTAGGCGCTGCAGAATCTTGCGCGCCATTATTTGGGACATGGGCAATCGAGGGCCTATAAGCTTGATTTAAGCTAGGCGTTTCTATTTGCATATGCTAATTTGCCTAGACTATTTTAAAAGCTAAGCAGTAATACATAATAACATGTTCTGTCGCGGGATAACCCTTCGTAAGGAAAAGCTCTACGCCATTAACTTTGAAACTAATTTAACGAACTTGTTAAGGTCAGATATTTTTGATCCTTCCAGCAATTGTGCTTGTCCATAAATCAATTCTGCATAATCAGCAATTATTGGATCATTTGGATTGGCTGCAAATGCTTCGTTTAACTTTTTGACTACTGCATGATTCTTATTAAGTTCAAGAGTGCGTTTCGCGCTTGGCATTGCCTGCTTAGCATTGCGATATATACGCTCCATATTTGCGCTTATATCATTATCAGCAGTTACTAAACAGCAGAGAGTGTCGACAAGTCTATGAGAGTAACGAATTTCACCCACCTTATTATCTAAGACTTCTTTTAGCTTAGCTACTAAAGCGTCATTGTTAGAATCTTCTTTTTTAGTTTCGCTATCTTTATCTAAGTCTACGTTACCTTTGCTAAGAGATTGGAAGGTTTTACTTTCAAAGCTAGCTCCTGACATAACCACCCATTCGTCAATTGGATCAACCATGAATAATACTTCGACGTCTTTTGCCTTGAAACTCTCTAAATAAGGGGAACTTTCCAGCTCTTCTCTAGATTCACCAGTGATGTAATAGATACTTTTCTTTACATTTTCATTGGCAGCAGGATTAGCATCAAGACGGGAAATATAATCTTTTAGATTTGTATATTCACCATTGTTAGTTTGAGTAGATTCAAAAAGTAAAAGATCTAAGATCTCATTTTTGTTTGCAAAATCAGTATGCACCCCCTCTTTAAGAATCTTGCCGAATTCTTTATAGAAAGAAACATACTTATCAAAATCTTTTTCTTTCATATCTTTAAGTTTAGAAAGAACTTTCTTGGTGATGTTCTTTTTAATTGCTGCAACGCGTGGGTTTTGTTGTAAAACTTCACGAGATACATTTAATGGTAAGTCCGAAGCATCAACCACACCTTTGATGAAACGTAGATACTGTGGGAGTAGTAGCTCTGCTTCATTGGTGATAAATACTTTGTTGATATATAAGCTTAGGCTCTTTTGAGTTTCTGGCATGAAGAAATCAAAAGGCGCTTTAGCTGGAAAATACAATAACGCAATATATTCGTTAGTACCTTCAGCACGATAGTGTAAGTGATCCAAAGGCTCGCTAAAATCATGACTTAAGTGTTTATAGAACTCTTTATACTCTTCTTCTTTAATTTCAGATTTAGATCTAGTCCAAATTGCTTTCTGAGTATTTAAATTCTCCCAAAGAATTTCTTCCTTATCATCTTCAGTTTTCTCAACTACTTTAAGTTTGATTGGATATTCAATAAAATCAGAATATTTTTTTACGATTGAACGGATTTGCCATTCAGTAAGGTAGTCATCATAATCCTCTCCTGCTTTGACTTTCATGGTAATCACTGTGCCTTGATGATCTAAGTTGAAATCTTTTAAATCTTCAGCTTGAAGAGTTTGAATTGAATATTCACCTTTACCAGTAGAAGTCCATTTCACAATTTGATCTTGTCCGGCTTTACGGCTAGTAACCTCTATCTCATCTGCAACAATAAATCCAGAGTAGAAACCAACACCAAATTTACCGATTAAATTTGAGTCGAACTGTTGAGAATTTTCTTGTAGCGTTTTGACAAACTCTTTAGTGCCTGAGCGTGCAATAGTACCAAGATTATTTACCATGTCTTCTTCAGTCATGCCGATACCATTGTCTTGAATATAAATTTTTCTAGCGTCTTGATCTAGCCAGATTTTGATTTGTAATTCTTCATCACCTTTATGAAGATCTTGGTTAGTTAAAGCATTGAATCTGAGCTTGTCTAAGGCATCAGAACTGTTAGAGATTAACTCTCTAAGAAATATATCTTTGTTTGAATATAGCGAATTAATTACCAAGTCTAGTACTTGAGTAACTTCAGCTTCAAATTTTCTAGTGTGATTTTCTTTAGTTGTAGTCATAGACATCATTCTAGCAAGTTTAATATAAATATTTTTTTTAGCTTTGCGACCTCGTATATAATTTGTATAGATGATCCAGCGCCGCCAAACCAAACAAGTACGCATCACTGACAAATTATGGATTGGCTCTGAGCACCCTATCGTCGTGCAGTCTATGACTAATACTGCAACCCAAGATATTGAGAAAACTTCTAAACAAATCAAAGAGCTATATTTAGCAGGCTCTAAATTAGTTAGAATCACTGTAAAAGATGAAGAGGGCGCTAAAGCAGTTCCTTTAATTGCTGAGCGTTTACGCGCTGAAGGTTTTGAAATCCCTATTGTTGGAGATTTTCATTACAATGGACATTTGCTTTTAGCTAAATATCCTAAATGCGCAGAGACTTTAGCTAAGTACAGAATCAATCCAGGCAATGTTGGCTATGGTGAGAAGCATGATTATAATTTCGATACCATTATTCAAATCGCTAAGGCTAATTCAAAGCCAGTAAGAATCGGTGTTAACTGGGGATCACTAGATCAAGATTTACTTACTGAGTTTATGAATTTAAATGCGCAGCGTAAACTCAGTGACCAAGAATTAAGTTTCAAACAAGTTATTTACCTAGCAATGAAAGAAAGTGCTTTGCGTTCTACTGAGCTTGCGATGCAGGCAGGCTTAGCGGAAGATCAAATTATTGTCAGTGTGAAAATGTCTGAAGTGCAAGATCTCATTAATGTTTATAAGTTAGTTGCAGGTGGATGTGATTTTCCACTGCATCTTGGTTTAACTGAAGCTGGAACTCCAGTGCAAGGCATGATCTCTAGTGCTGCAGCAATGGGGATACTTTTACAGCAAGGTATTGGTGACACGATTAGAATGTCACTCACCCCGCAAGCTGAATCAGGGAATGTCGCAAACATACTCAATGAAAGAACTTTAGAAGTTAAAGCTTGCCAAGAGCTATTGCAAGCATTAGATATTGAACATTTCAAACCAAGTGTTACTAGCTGTCCTGGTTGTGGTCGCACATCAAGCTATTATTTCCAAACTCTTGCAGAAGAAGTCAATGAAATGATCTATGAGCGTATCA
>CAYQSL010000153.1:0-4234 GCA_964420165.1 uncultured Gammaproteobacteria bacterium
CAAGTGTGCCATAGAACTCACTAAGCCAGTATTAGCAATCGTTTGTAAGTTTTTGTAATAGTCTTTATAAATATCGTTGATGTCATGTTTATCATACTCACTAATAAAGTTTGGATGATCAAAAGCAAAGCCTTTAGCAAAGTGTACTGAACCTAGAACAAAATCTAGATTGTCCCAATTCTTCTCAACCCATTTGTGACCATCAGCGCTAGTTTCAGGATCATTGTCCATCTCAATGCCTGCTCTGAAATTCACTTCTGGATTACGTTCTCTGAGTTTATCGATCTCGCCAAAATTAACGCCTGCTTTATAACGGTCATGATCAGTGAGTGCAAGATCTTTTAGACCTACTTCTTTAGCTTTATCAGCCCAGGGTTGTAAAACCTTTTCAGAGTAAGGTAGATCATCTCTATGAGCTTGAGGATGGTTGTGGTAATCGGCAACTAACATGATGGATATGGGAAATTACATAGCTGGAGAGTAGTCCAAAATATCATCCATAGTAATAATGGAAGTAAAGTCTACGCCATATTCTTGTAATCTGATTCTTGCTCCGTCTTGTCTGTCGACAATGGCAATGACTTGAACTATTTGTGCATCAGCTTCTTCTTGTAATCTACGAATAGTTTCAATTACGCGCTGACCGCTAATGATCTGGTCTTGAACTACACAGATTCTTGCGCCAGGTCTGAGAGGTCCTTCTATCCATCTAGAATGTCCGAAGGTTCTTACTGCTTCACCCTCTTTAACATAGAAACTATCAATTTCAAGTCCACTCAGGAAAGCCAATTGTGAAACTGACACTGCAAGTGAATAGGTTTTATCCATAGAGCCACCAATAGCTTCTACTTCATCTTTTAGGTTATGTAGGATTGCCATGCTTGCTAAGTAAGCGCCACGAGCAGACAGTAAAGCTTCTTTGAGGTCTAAATAGTTACCCGTTATACGTCCAGAAGGTAGAATTGAATCTTTTTCAAAAAGAGATTTTTCTCTGATGAGTTGAGTAAGTTCATCCCTTACTTGATCAAAACTCATATTAATTAAATTGTAGTCTAAGCGAGGTGCTTGTTTTTCTCCACCTTTATCGGCTGATTTAGAACTGCTAGTAGTTCTAGGCTTAGGATTTATAGAATTTGTTGGTTTAGGACTAGGTTTTTTGTAAATCATTCAACTTTCCATTTTAGCATGAGGTCTTTTGATATACCGAATCTGCCAAAATACTCTCAATCATAGATTCAAAGCTGGATTGCTGGGATTCAACTACTAATTGCTTTTCATAGAAGTTCGGAAATTTAGCCTTGATGGTTTCAGTGGTCTTAGGACCAATACTTATTAATTTGATATTAGAGAAACTATCTAAATTAATGTCTTTGCTAAGTTCTTTAAAGTTAGTAACTGTATTAGAACTGGCAAAACTAATATAAACTTGCTTTTCAGTTTTAAGTAATCCAATTAAATTTTGATTCAATTCAGGATTGATCGTTGGACAAAGCACTTTATATGCAGGACAAGTACTAATTTCTATCTGATTATTTGCTTCTAACTTTTCTACTAGATCATCTTCAATATTTTCTTGCCTAGGAATGATTATTCGAGTTTTTTCTAAACTAGGTAAAGTCTTTCCTGGGAAAAATTTCTCATGAAATTCTTTGATAAAACAATCTGAATTAAACTCACTGGGGATGAAGTCTACAGGAAAGCCAATTTCATCGCGTACATAGCTTGCAGTTTTATCACCAATACAAGCGATTCTTAGTCTTGGACTTAAATGAAATAATTGTCCACCTAAGTCTAATACTCTTGTAAAAAAAACATCAGCAGATTTCTTACTTAAAAAAACAATCCAATCGAACTCGTGATTCTTTCTAATACACTCATCAATTGCAGCATAACCATCACTAGGAGTTTCATATTCTAAACATGGATAAGTAAATGAAGAAAGATTTTTTCCTTTGAGTAATTTTTTAAACTCGGTAGATTCTTCTTCGGATCTAGTGATGATAATCATAGTGTTATGCTCTTAACGCCTTAAATTTATCATGCAGCAGCAGTATCTGCTTTTTGAATGTGAATAACTTGGTTGTATTTTGTACTTGGAGTCTTGTCTTTAACTAAGTTTCTGAATGCCTCTATAACTCTTAAAAGAGGTTCATTTACCATATTTAAATCTCTGAGAGCTTCTTGATTAATCAATTTACCAAAAAATGGAATTTTCTTTTCGTTCCATAGTCCATTTAAAAATCTTGTTATAGAACTAGCATCTTTTGTATTCCATGCAAGTGGAAGTAATTTTGAATTATCATCTAATTCGACATTGTGAATTTTGTGCTGAGATCCAGTTCCTGCTTCAATTGCAAGCTCATCAAGAGAGTCTTGGTACTTTTGACGAGTGTCATTGTCTGTATTGAAAGTTTGGACCAAAGTTGCACTGGAGTCAGTACTTAATAGATATTTGTGAATGTATTCAAGTGCCTCTCTGCCACCTGATTTTCTCGTTTTAATTTCTTGACCAATTTCTGGTTCATTTTTCTTTCTTCGATGATTTGTACTATTGTCAAAAATATTTAAGAAGTTAATATTTTCATTTCTATATCCTTCTCTATTGAGATCATGAACTAAAGATTCATGCATTCTTTTCAAATCTTCAGGACAAGTTGCCCAAACTGTATAAACAGCTGAACCAGAAAGGAAATCTTTCTGTTCATCGCTTCTAAAAAAATAATCTAAGGTATGTAAAAGGCTTAAAAGTACAGTTGCATCATCTTCGAGAATAGAGATTACAATCGGACCATAGCCAACTAATGATTCATTTTCTAAGTTGATAGATTTATGAATTTTACTTTGATCATTTTCTCTTAATTTGTGAATGCCATAAGGATACGGCTCAGTTTCACTAGTAAACCCATAGGGCACAAATTGATTCCATGACGCCTTTTGATACGTGGGATCACGTTGAATATTGGTTCTTTCTACAGACATTAGTGATTACTATTCTATCAAGAATAAAGTTGTATTTTCTGCTTATTCACTCTATTTATGAGCCAAGTCTATAACCAAAGCCTCTAACGGTTTGGATGATTTTCGGTTTATTAGGATCTTCTTCGATTTTTTGTCTTAACCAGCAAATGTGGACATCAACTGTTTTTGAGTCACCATCGAAATCCAAGCCCCAAACTTTTTCAATAAGCTCATCACGTGAATAAATACGCTTAGGATTTTGTATAAAAGTTTCAAGTATAGAATACTCACGAGGAGAGAGATTTAACTCTTTGTCTTCTAGCCAAGCTCTATGAGTTTTAGTGTCGACAATTAATTTGCCAAATCTAATACGTTTAGGATGCGTAGCATTAGGTTGCTGAGCGCGTCTGATCGCGGAGTTAATTCTTGCCATCAACTCTTCCCAATTAAACGGTTTTGTTATGTAGTCGTCAGCACCAGCTTCAAGACCTTCCACAATATCTTCTTTGGCATTTTTACCAGTGATCATAATCACAGGAATAAAACTTTGGTTTTCTCTAATGCGTTTAAGCACGTCAATACCAGAGATATCAGGCATACTCCAATCTAATAAAATTAAATCTGGATCTTCTGCTTGGTACTTCTTGAGCGCATCTTCGCCGTTATAGGCAACAGCAGTTTCAAAACCACGTTGGCTTAATGTATAAGACATAGGGTCAACGAGATTAACTTCATCATCTACTAATAAAATCTTTAAACTCATATTAACTTTCTTATTCCACTGTTAATTAAAATCAAAACCCTAATTCTTAACCTAGATTAAGAATCTTTAATAAAAGTGCTAATACTTGTTCCGATAAGTGAGAAAAATTTCACAAATCTAAGCTTTTGCCAATTCTGAAAGACCTTTATTGGCTTTTTTATTCTCTAGTTGATCTTGGATTAATTCCTGGGCTCGAACTCTCATTTCTCCTAGTAAAGCTCGCATTTGAGTCATAGCCATTCTGATTTCGTCCTGCTCTTGATTGGAATTTCCTAAAATTGAAGCTTGATATTGATTTTCCATAGATGCGATTCCTTGTTGTGCTTCACGTATATTGAAAGCATTCTTGCTAGAAGCCAAGCTGGGATTGAAAGTCATACTATAGTAAATTTTAGCATGAAGACAAGCGGGGTCGTATATCGACATTCGACAATTAAATTTTTTTCAATTTCTATTATTAATAATATTTGTTGTAGAAATTTAGAATGTCGAGATAAGACCCCTATATGGCAA
>CAYQSL010000154.1:0-4214 GCA_964420165.1 uncultured Gammaproteobacteria bacterium
ATTACGCAAGAGACCAACTACTTTATTCATTGTATGGTCGATCCTGGGTCCTTTGTACTGCTTAATGACGTGAGTATGGATGTAGCTAAACAAATAGAGACACAGTACCTCTGCAAGGATAGTAGCTGCAAAGCCACTAAAACCATCAACCATGAAACCTACTATCCATGGGATAAAGGTAAAAATTCCAACAGTAAGATCCAAGCCTGGAGCTTTACAAAAAATATCGCTTCTTTTACCTACTTCAGAAAAAACAATAATGAAAAAACTAAGACTACCAATTGTAGCTAGTACTATGTACAAAAAATTTATGAGCACTTAAGCTTAAGTGTACTCCTTATGGGTGATATGAATTGTTATAAGTTCCGTAGTGTATAAACCCACCAAACCAAGATGAATTGCAAGGGTAAGCGTATATAGTGATAGAAAAGCGGCATCGGATATAGCTCTCGGTGGACATACATATAAATATTTGCAGGGAAAATTGCAAGAAGGTAGATCATCATAATCCGAGCTATTAAGGGTCTGTATCTCTGCTTTAAAATCAAAAGCGCCAATATCCACTCAAATACACCAGTTACATAGACCAGGAAAATTTTCATCGGTATGATTGGCGGAATTATTGAAACAAAAAAATCTACGAAAAGAAAATGGCAAATTCCTACAATAATAAAAAGTAGGCTTAGAGAATAAAGAGAGATTCTAGGCATTAACCCCATGCTAAGCATCATGATAGCCCTAAATTATTACAAATACTCTTGTAATCTTTTCTTGAATCATTTACTATTTATAAACAATTGACAAACAAAGATGTTTTGTCTAAAAGGACTTAGAAATGATAGATAGAGCGTTGGTACCCAAAAATCCTTTTTTCCATAGAGGTGTTACAAATGAGATAGATTATGGCATTGATTTAGCACCTAGACCTGTTCATAAGAAGCAAATAGTACCCACTATAGAAGAGATAAATTTATTGCACGTTTCAACACCTGTATTTCTTTCTAAATCGAAATTTCAGCCACTTACAAAAGATGAAATAGGTTGCTTGAATACAATTACTGATACTGAAATCAAAGATTGGAGAGGTGATCAAGCAATAGCAAGTAGTGAATTCAAGACAGCTTTAGTTGCACTAGCTGCTGATATAGAAACTTCTTCTCCTGATACAAAAATGGAGGGGGAGAAACTCTACAAAGCTTTGAAAATAATAAGGGAAACTCTTTTCCCTGAGAAAGAATCAGAACAAGGTTTTCGCACTAATAACTTTATTCGGGCTTTAATTTACATCGGAAATAATATCGGGAAATTTGTTCATGATGCGTCCATTGATCCAATTCTTAATGAAATAAATAAGAGTCTAAAATTAATAATAAATGGCTCTAGGGAACATCACTCATCAGGTACTTAAAGCCTTCAAAGCTGCTTTAAAAGCCTTTCTTGCAGCCGTCGCTTCTTCATCACTAATTTGAAAGTCCACTTCATGTGCAGCTTTATTGCGCATACGATGAAACTTCCAAATCTCTTTTTCATCAGGAAATCTTTTAGCAACTTTATTTAATAACTCTGATGCACTTAGTTTTTTGCCATCATACATTTGCTGAATAGTTGAAACTAAAATCTTATGCGATTCAATCAAGGAATGATTAGTATCAAGCGTGCTTGTCTTCTGAATCTTAGAGCAAGACTTTTTAGCAAGCTCTGGATTGAGATATTTTTTTTGCTTATTAAGAATCAGAAAAACTAAAGTAGAACTTAAAGCAATCGTGGAAATTACAAAGAAAACCATAGATATCTATATTAAACGAGAATATTAGGTTAAGCCAAAGTTAAATGAGCTTTACCAGGGAATATGCTTATTAAGTGAGTTTCACAAAGAAAATTTTCGCGTTTATTTTAGCAATTGCATTGATTGCTTTGCCATGCTCAATTGCCTTGGCTAAAAGTTCTATGTACGCACCAATAAAACCACCTTGCGCTAGTCCTAAATTAGGACCAGTACCAATGCAGCAACAAACACAAGCAGATAAATATATGGATAAATTTGCAAATCAAATTGCTCCAAGTGTAGTTGGAAATATCATAGGCGGTCCTGCCGGATTAGCTTTAAAGATCGCTTCTAAGTTTGAATCTAAAGCAGCAGAGAGCGAACTAGAAAAATAAACAAGTAACTCAAGAAAATAATTGACAAACCATATCCATTTTAGATATTATCTGATCGATGGGTCCCATTTTAAATTCAGCAGTTTCTCCAAATAAATCAATATCAATTACTAATACAGAAATAAATCAGAGATTAGATTTAAGCATGGCACACATGGGCAGCTTTAATGGTCTAGTTCCAAGTCTTGCAGAAGTAACTTTAGAAGAGATTCAACAAATAAAAGATGGAGATAAATCAAAGTTAAACTTAACTGTTGGAAAACTAGGCAGATTGATAGAACAAATTAGTAAACTAGATCCAACTTGGTTTCAAGAAGATTTAGTTGCTACATTAAAATATCTCAGAGAGACTTTAAACTTACTAGTTGTAAATGCATTACACGCAATACCTTAATTTTATAGCTAAACCGCTTGAACAACACTTCCTATACGACTTTCAAGACTCTGCGGCTTATCAACACGTGTACTCAGTTGAATAGTAGTTGATACTCTTTGAACTTTATCCTTCTCATGCAAAGTGCGCTGGCAATCTCTGACAGCTTCTTGGATATTATTCCAGCTACCTTCTACATTAGTGCCAAAGGCATGAGTGATAACTTTAAGATGATGCTGAGCAAAAATATCAGCGCAAGTTTGGACATAAGGTGCAAGTGAAGTCCCAGCACCAACTGGTGCTATAGAAATATCAGCAACCACATTAAGCTTATCTAAAAGGTCACCAGTGCTAGCTTTAGCAACCGGAAACCAATAATCACGTATTCTAGATACAAACGAAAACATATATTCCTCCCTTCGCTGGTACTAACCAGATCAGGTTCAAAGGGTTTTGTAATCTATTACAATCTCAGCCAAGTCTATTCTCAGCGCCCCTGTTCGACATTAAAATTTTAACACAAGAGTTTACTTAAAAATTCTTCTTCGAATAATCAATCACTAGTAAATTTCTTACCCTATACACACCTGGGATATTAGTAGCGATGCGCTCTACAAAAGCTTTATCTGCAAAGTTTGTAACTTCACCCTGTAAAACAATTACACCTTTACTAACTTCATAGTCTACACGCTTGTTAAATTCAGAATGTGTAGCCATTAAAATATTGAGCCTCTTTGTAATCTCTGTATCATCAGCGGCTTTAGCTGCCAAAATATTTGGCAGAATTAACATACAAAACACTAATCTAAAAAAGTTTTTTAACTTCATATCCGTACCCCTACTAGCATTCAGACAAATGAAAATTAACAATCAGTTAAAAGCTAAGTAATTTGGATTTACCAATACGAGCATTGAGTTGAGTAAATTGATTACTTAAACCTTTCAGATCTTCACTCATTGCTGAAACTTTTTCTATACTCTGATTAAGATTAACGAACTCTCCATTTAAATCTTGGAGTTCAGCACTCACTACAGAGAGCTTTACTAAATTAACATTTAAAGCATTGATTTCATCGCCAATTCTATACAAAGGGAGTATCAGAAGATATAAAGCTACTGCTCCAACAATAATCCCTCCGACACTAAGTAAACCAATTTTGTTCATTTCTCTCTATCTTAACGTGAAAACCTAAAAAAACAATTCTATAGAAAAAAACAGCGCCTAATTTTTACTAGGCGCTGTCGTATTGATGTTGATTTGGTTTGGGAAACTCTATATTATGGTCTTCTTCCAGTTGCAATTCCCATAACTAAAGAAATGAAGAATCCAATTAAGAATAACCAGAATAAAATTTGAGCTATTCCTGCGCTTGCTTGGGAAATTCCGCCGAAGCCGAAAAATCCAGCAATTATTGCGACTATAAAAAATGTAAGTGCGTATCTAAGCATAATAAATCTCCTTTTTGTTTAATGCTAATTCTTCAGTACTTAAGCACTAAAGAGTTGTTCTTGATTTAGTGGTTTCAGTATAAGTGGAATTCTGTTGAATAGTAGTATTCGAGGGAGACTCCGCTTTGAGACCAGAGCTTTCTGATACCAATTTGTTAACTACATGAGTAACACCTTGAATCGTATAAGCTACTTTTTCAGCATCTTTTTGCTCTTGTGGAGTATCCACTGT
>CAYQSL010000155.1:0-4213 GCA_964420165.1 uncultured Gammaproteobacteria bacterium
AAATCAAATGGTAATGGCGGTTACTCACACAGTAGTACTGTTGCTTCTTTCCTTGGCTTCATGCCTGCCGAAAATCCAAAATATATAATGCTAGTGGTAATTGATGATCCAAAAGCTGCTGGTGGCTGGGGTGATACTGTAGCTGGACCACTATTTAATAGAGTGGCGGAATACACAAAAAACTTATATGAGTAGGCTCGTCATCCTCAACCCGAAGGGTTGGGGACCCAGTCAAAGTTACGCGCAAGTGGATTGCTTCGCTATGCTCGCAATGACGCCACACAACTTCTCAGAAACTTCTAAATTATTTACCTTCCAATCCTCATGAGCATTAGGGTTTATGTAGTTGGTAATTCCTAGCAAAGATTTCAAAGGAATTTTATTCTTAGCGGCTACGGCTGCTACACCGTACAATTCCATATTCTCAACTAAAAATTTCTCAGCTGAATTTTGCACTATTAGTTTCTCAGCAATAATTTCTTCTCTAGAAATTTCAAGGCTTGAAAAACATAGAGCAGATTTAAAATCCTTAAAAGCTTCTAATTTGAAACTCTCTTGCTTAGCAGGCACATAAGCAAGCCCAAGTAACGCACCAAGATTCAAAGCTGCAGTTGAATTAACACTAACTATTTCTCCTATTAAAAGCGCTTTATTATAAGAACCAGCCGTACCAATAAAAATTATTTGCTCAATAGTCTGAGAACGAAGCAGCTTCTCTAAATTAAGAGCAGCGTCCAAAAAACCAATGCCAAGACTACAAATGAGCGAATCCCCTAAATCGGTGTTAGCTAAAAACTTGATTTCATCGTCGCAGGCTGAGCAAATTAAACGAACCATGGCTTGAATTTTAGCCTAACTAGCCGCAACTTTATTCGAAAGTAGGCGAAAACCAAGGAGCAAGCTTCTTGGTTGAGTCGAGAGAGAACAACGTTTTGCTAGCAAAACGTTATAAAAAGTTAAGTAATTAGGCTAAAGAACCTAGTCCAAACAACCGATAGAGAACTTAAGAAGGTTACACAGTAGAGAGTCTAATCTTCCAATCAGGACTGGGGTTACTAACATATTCTTAGTGGGGAAGCTATGAATTTCAACCAAATTAGCAAAATGCTGGCCTATGGCTTCGTATCCGAACTAATTGAAAACAAAAAAATCAAAAAGAGAAAATTCGTTAATGGGACTGAAGATCCTGGGGACAAGGAATTTGATACAGCAGTTGTGGATACAGCCGACATGAGTTTTGGTGATTTAGAAGATTACTATAAAAATGTTTTATCGGTGATTGAAAACACACCTGAGGTCAGGAACTCTATAGTTCATTCTTTGAAAAGCGCTCAAGATGATGGAATAGACTTGAATAAACTCTATCCTACATATCTCATAGTTAAAGAAGAGTCTTTGAAAAAAGTTCTTTTTATGGATGATTGATTTCGATAATCAAGAAAGCATTTTTCTAGTCTTACCATTATAATCATTATGAATGGTAGTACGTATCGCTCATTTATATCCAGAGCAATTGAACCTTTACGGCGATAAAGGCAATATCATCACGCTAACTAAAAGATTAGAGTGGAGGGGTATTGAATATTCAGTTGAAAATATTAGAATCGCTGAACACAATAAAAAACTTTCAGAATTTGATTTATTTTTTATAGGTGGTGGGCAAGATAGCCAGCAATTCACTGTAGCCAAAGATTTACAAATCAGAAGAAATGAAATCCAAGATTTGGTTGAACATGATGTACCTTTTCTTGCTGTATGCGGTGGTTATCAATTACTTGGTAAAAGCTATCAAACATCTGAAGGTGATGAAATAGAGGGCTTAGGCATATTGGATGTAATTACTAAAGCTAAGCCACAAGAACAGAATAAAAAGCAAGATAGGCTGATTGGTAATGTCTATGCGGAATTGCTTATAGATTTCCATATAGATTCTGAAATCAAAACCTTGGTAGGTTTTGAAAACCATTCAGGTAGGACTTATATTCAAGGCTCTAATACCAAGCCTTTTGCGAAGATAGTGAGAGGCTTTGGCAACAATGCCGAAGATGAATTTGAAGGTGCTATTTATAAAAACATCATTGGCACTTATGTCCACGGCAGTTTACTGCCCAAGAATCCACATTTAGCAGATGAGATCATTTGGAGAACTTTAACCAAGATGAATCATCCTTACCTTAGTAAATTTCCAAAACTTGAAAAACTCAATGATAAGTTAGAAACTACTGCTCATTCGATGGCAGCTTCTTTACAATGAAAATTTATCAACACGAAAAGCAAAAATTCACTGAGATGGATTATTTGCCAGAATATTCTCAAAGTTTAATTTCTGAATTAGAGATTAAAGAGAAGTCTTTCTTGCTAGAAGAGGATGATTTAGTCTGTTATGTACCTGGCTCTATGACTCTAATTGAACTTGACTCCAAGCTTCACGAACAAGGCTTTTTCTGCGAGTATTTTGGTATTAAGGATTATTCACTATCTAGATTAATCTCAGAGAACTACTTAGCAAAAAATAATCAATTAATTCTAGGCTTAGATCTTTTACACGCTGATGATACAAGAAGCAAAACTGGTGGCAAAGTAATCAAAAATGTCTCTGGCTATGATTTAGCCAAGGCTTATGCTGGAAGCTTCAATTGCTTAGCTATTATTACTGGAGCATTTATTAGGTTAGAGAAGCTAGCATCTTGCCAAGCAAGAGTCGAAGTGGACCTTAGTGATCTATATCCTATTTTAAACAAAAGCAGCTTGATTCAATTTCTTATTCAACTTAGCGTGGATGGTTTTGATGAAAGTTGCAATCCCATTATTAAAATCCTCGATGGAGAAATTAAGCTAGAAATCACTCTCCATAGTAGTTCCGAGCTAATAGAACTAAGGGTACACAAAATTAGAACCAAATTAGAATCTTTCTTTGGAAAACTTGATTTGAAAATTACCGAAAGCACTTTTTATAAAGATTATGATGATAGTGAAAGTAAAACTAGATTACATTGCAATACAGAAAATCTCATTGAATTAATTAGCAATCTAGATCTACAGCAAAAATCTTTTATTCATGTAAGAAAATCATTTGTGGATATTTATGGTGACGTCATTGCGAGCGAAGCGAAGCAATCTCCCTGCGCAAATCAAGCATTCACCGAAATCCTCCCCCACACTCGAATAAACTTAGAGAAACAAAGAAAACTCCAAGCCCCAAACAATAGCTACGAAGAGGCTTTGACCAGAAAATTAAAAGCAAGCTTTGATCCTGAAAATATTCTCAACCCAGGAGTATTAATCAATGCATAAGATCAAAGATCACATTGAGAATATAATCAAAGCTTGTATTCATTGCGGCATGTGTTTACCTGCTTGTCCTACTTACCAAGTAACTGGTAATGAAGGACATTCACCGCGTGGCAGAATTTATCAAATCAATGATCTTATTAGAGAAGAGTCTAAACCCTTGGACCAAGAAAGGATCAAATATTTAGATGGCTGCCTATCTTGCCTTGGCTGCCAAACTGCTTGTCCATCAGATGTTCAATACCAAAACATCATCGAGTTTGCCCGCGAAGAATTACAAGAATGTAATTACGACAAAGGACCCTTTGGTTTAATTAGAAAACTTGCTTTTAAATATCTACTACCTAATAGAACTTTATTAAACATGGGAAGAGTAGCTTACAAGATTACCAATGCAATTATTCCAATTCATAAGCTAGTGAAACCTAGTCCTAAGTTTGATCATAAATATAAAGCAATTAAAACTAATTTTATTTATAAATCTAACGCCGTCATTGCGAGCGCAGCGAAGCAACTCATTACCGCAGAGGATAGGACGGTAAGCCTTCCTTTGGGCTGCATGATGGATACTGTATATAATTCAGTCCACTGGGACACCATTAAAGTTCTCAATGCCTTTGGTTATGATGTTTATATCCCAGAAAGCAATTGCTGTGGTGCACTTGCTTATCATAGTCATGAAGAAACAATTGGTCTCAAGCAGCTCAATGAAACCGAAAAAATTCTAGAGACTAAAAATTATCCAATCATTAGTAATTCAGCAGGCTGTGGAGCTTTTATGAAGGGGCATAGCGAGCTGAAGGTTATGGATTTAGTGGAGGCTTTGAATCGTGCGCCACACAATCCCTTTACCAATATTGAGAATTTGTTCGAAAAGCTCCCAGATGCAAGGCTTGCGAGGAATGTGAAGGCTGAGTTGACT
>CAYQSL010000156.1:0-4208 GCA_964420165.1 uncultured Gammaproteobacteria bacterium
CTATCAAAACCAGGGTCTATACCAATGATACGAACAGTTGAATTTACCATAATCATTTCAGAAAGACTGTAATAGAGACTAGGATTAAATGAATCAAGAAGTTTAGTTTTGATAATTTCTAAAAAATCTTCGCGCTTAATTTCATCATCTAAATTGAGCTTCTGTTTGATTCTATAAATCGCATTATTTACATGTTTACGAGTGATATCCAATTCTTCGGCAATATATGCAGTGCTTTTACCAAGAAGCAGAGAACTTGCTACGCAAAACTCCAAGACGGTAAGATCTAAGAATTTAGTTAATTGAACATTTTCAATTAAGTTTGGACTAATCCAAGTTTTACCTTCACTAATTTCTTTAATGGCATTCATGATGATAGTTTGGTCTTTAATATACTTGCCACCAAGAGCGATGCCTTCTATATTAAGTTTTTCGGCGAATCTAAAAATAGACATTTCATTGGAAGCTGTAAATAAAATAATTTTGGTTTTAGGGTAATGACTTCTAAGCCAATAGGCAAGCTGAACCCCGCTATTCTTGAGTCCTTGCTTCATATTGTCAATTTCACCTAAATAGCAATCTAACCAAACTAAATCGGGCTGAAACTCTCTAATAGAATGTTCAGCTTCTGGAGTAGAAGAACAAAAAGCCTTTACTTCATAATATGGTTCCAAGCAAGATCTGGCATAATCCCAGATTATTGGTTGGTCTTCTACTACTACGGCAGTTAGTCTTGGTTTTTGCATAAATCATTTATCAATAGTTAGGTAAATAGTTTTTTGAGAGCTGTTAATAGTATTAGTTTTAAAGAAATTATTCTTCAATAAAGATTGATGCGAGAAATTAATCTCATATACTAAATAGTCATCTAAAGTTTGGATGTTAACGTTATTAACTTTTAAGCCAGTGATTTGTAAGTTCTCTAGTTTGGTTTGTATGCCATTTTTGGCATTGCGGTTTTGGATAATAATCTCATGAGCCCTGGTGTTCAGGAGGTTTTCCTGGTTCTTAATCAGATGTTGATTGATAAGCGGAATGTATAAGAAACTAAGTATCAAAGCAGAAAGTAAAGCCATGAAACTGGCATTAATAGCAAATGGATTCATTTATTCCTTTAACTCCAAATTCTCTAAAGCACTATTGTAAATAAAGCTTTTGGAGCTTGCTAGTTCAGCCTTACTATTATTAAGACTTTGCATTTCAGCTTGTATCGTGGAGCGAGTGAGTCTAAAAGAATTTCCCGTAAAACCAAAAATCATAATCACTATAAAAAATATAAAAATTAAACTATGTAGAAGCATTTATTTGAACGGAGGTGAAAGCCAAGGAGCTTGCTACTTGGGTGAGCCGAGTGAGAACGAGGCAAAGCCTCATATTTCTGCTCCTTCTAGGCTTAATGGATCAATATTTTCTGGAAGGCTTGTGCTATCTGGGTTTGCGATAGATGATTCTCTTTTAGCTTCATTAATTAAGCCTAAATCTATTTGATCACTAATATTTTTGGCTTTTAGTTTAGTGCTATAAGTGCCATAGATGTTTTTACTGTGTGAAAAATCTAAATGTGGCAGATTGAATTTATCTGGTTTCTTATTCAAGCTACTTGCTTCGATCTCTTCAGCTTGTAAAACTATAAAAAGTAAGTTTTTAGTTTTTTGCTTGGTTTTAGAGCTCCCAAGAAAAGGAATCAATCTTCCCAGCGGTGAGCTAGCTTTAGCTAGTGTTTCACTTTCAGTCATAAAAGCGTTGAGAATCACTTCCTGACCATCTCCTAGTAACGCACCACTATTAACATACTCTTCACTGAATATAGGAATTACAAGTCCTTGAATACTACTAGTGCTGCTTTGAGCAGAGGATAATCTACTTGCTAGCTGCACGTCTATAAGTTTGTTTTCTAAAGCAGTTACTTTTAATTCACCTTTAAAACCAATAGGAATATACTCCACGCTAATTGAACTATTACCTACTCCATTATTTAATTTTGGAATGGGGAATCGAGTACCTTTACCAAGAGAAACACTTTCACCAGAATGAGTAATTAAGGCAAACTCATTTACTATTCTTAAAACCCCTTCCTGTAATAGATCATTCATATTTAAATTAAGAAACGCATTATCCAGGATTTTAATAGTTCCGCTTACAAGGCTGCCGCTGACTATATTTGAAGCCAAGCGATCTATACCCGCAGCGCCAATGGCATCTGTAATTCTAGAGCCACCAGTATTTAGACTACGCCCTAAAGTCGGTGCTACAAGATCAGTACTACCAAGAGAGCCTTTAATATCGCGCGCAGTTGAAGTGGCAGAAAGACTGGCGATAAAATCATCAACGAAACGCGCATCCATTTCTAAGAATCTGACTTTAACTGCAAATCTTTGTGGCTCTTGGATTTGTAAGTAAGAGATGACTTTTTCTTCTTCTGAAGCTAGAATCAAATCTCTATATAAATTATTCGTGTCAATTAGTTTATTAGTCGATTCGTAAAATTCTACAAAGCTACTATTATTGCCGGAATTTTGCTGTGAGCTATTAGGATTCACTTGATTAGAACTACTATCTAAATCCTTAAGTCTAAGCTGTCCACCTGGGTTGGAAAATATCTTCACACCATGATCACCTACTGCATTTGCAGCAAATGCTACTGCCAGCATAGCGTTTTTTGGACTTGCTACTTTACCTTTTAGGTAGATATGCGCTTTGTAATCACTTTTAATATCACTAACTAAGTTTGCCGAGATAACTTGTATGCGATCAGTTTCTGGAGCATTAACTATGCCAAATAAAGCATTGAGTTCTTTTTCAAGTGAGCTGTAATTTTCTTCTACAATGATTTTGATTTTAATCAACTCTGCTCCTGATTTAAAAGTAAGTTCACCAGAACCAACTTCTTTAGCTTTGATCATGAATTTTTTGTAGCCATTAGTACTGGCTTCGAGTTTTTCAAGTTCTATATAATCCAGGGACTTGTTGCTGGTGCCGTAATGTGCAAGTGATACTGGGTCATTAAACTCAAGTAATTCAACTTCACCTACGCGTAAAGTTTTTTCGTATCTAATGGCGTTTTTGTTGGTGAAACTCAATACTGGTGCACTGTTTAAGGCAAAGGCTGCCTGCCCCAAACTGGCCAACCAAAACGTAGCCAAATTAACCAATAAAACTAATAACTTTTTACGCATTTATAACACCCCCGTATGTTTCATATAGAAATTAATTGCATCTACCATTGGCATGAGACTCGTGATAAGCATTAAGATCACTGGAATGATTAGATAGAGTTGCAGATTTTCTGCTTGCGATTTTAACGCTTCATTTTTTTCTTCTTGATATTTTTGCAAGAATTTTTTGATGTTTTCTTCGATTGCTGTTTTACTAGCACCTTCATGTATGGAAATTAATAAGGAAATTAAATTCTGGAATTTCTCTAAATTAGTATCCCAGTCAACCAAGGTCTTTTTGATTCCAGATTTTTTGCCTCTTTCTATGAGTTTAGTAAGTTCTCTTTTCAGGTCATTTAATTCAGGCGCTAAATCCTGATTGATTAGTTCAAGCGCTGTAATCAAAGGTGTTTCAGTCTTAACAATAAGAATCTTTAGACATTTAACCAGATGGTCAAGATTGTTTTCTATATTGCTTTCAGCTTTTTTAACTGCTATTTTTGTTTCAGTAAAAACTAAGCCTAGAAGTATTAATAATGAAACTAGATAAATATAATTTCTACTAACAAAGAAACATGAGATTAAAGCCAAAAGACAAATGGTCATTAGGCCAAGATCTCTATATAGTTCTTCAGGTTTTCTTGCCAGGAATATCAAATCTTTGCTACTTGATTCAATTAATCCAGCAGGTAAGATTCCAGCAACTATATAGCCTAAGTTTTTGATAAATTCTTGTTCGCGTTTTTTGAAGTTAAATGCCGGCTCACTTTGATTGAGAGAAATTGTTACTGAATTTTCTTTGTGGATACTATTAAGCCAAAAACTTTTACTATAAATAAGCAAACATACATAAATATTCGTAATTAGTAAACTAAAGACTAAGACTAGGTTTAAGAGCATTACTTAGTCCTCCAAAAGCTTATAAATATAGTACTTGAATAGGCAAGCCAAATAACTAAACTACTAGCAAAAATTACTAAAGTTCTTCTTCCTGATTGCCACCAATTAATTTCAGGGTTGAAGCTCAACTGAGTAATGATAAAAAATATAACT
>CAYQSL010000157.1:0-4165 GCA_964420165.1 uncultured Gammaproteobacteria bacterium
TGTAAGTTGTAGGATCTTGAGCAAATTGAAGATTGACTTTTGGTAATTTATCCATGTCTGGAAGTAACCAAGGCTCAGAACCAATTGCTATCTGTGTGTCAGAGAGAAGTACAACAGGAGTCATATGCTCTACAGCTATTCTTATTGCTTCGATTGCAGTTTCAAAACAATCAGATGGACTGCTTGCTGCAATTACAGGTATTGGACTTTCACCGTTACGACCAAACATTACTTGAAGTAAGTCAGTCTGTTCAGTCTTAGTTGGCAAGCCGGTTGAAGGGCCACCACGTTGGATATCAGCAATAACTATAGGCAATTCTGTCATCACTGCAAGGTTCATGAATTCAGATTTAAGTGCAATTCCTGGACCTGAAGTAGTAGTGATAGCTACGTGACCTGCAAACGCAGCGCCAAGCGCTGAGCCGATTCCAGCGATCTCGTCTTCAGCTTGGAAAGTTTTTACGTTGTAATGTTTGAGCATTGCAAGTTCTTGCAAAATTTCTGTTGCCGGAGTGATTGGGTAAGAACCAATAAACAAAGGTCTTCCAGCAAGTTTGCTTGCTGTTACAAAACCAATAGCGAGTGCTTGGTTACCAGTAATGTTTCTGTAAGTACCTGATTTGATAGTTGCTTTAGGCACCTCATAAGTGTTTTGGAACATCTCACAAGTATCACCAAAGTTAAAACCAGCTCTAAGTGCAGAAATATTAGCTTCAAGTATTAAAGGCTTTTTAGAGAATTTAGATGTTAACCATTCTTCAGTTCCATCTAGTGGTCTGTTGTAAATAAAATACATTAAGCCAAGTGCAAATAAATTTTTGCAACGTTCTTTTTCTTTACCGATGATATCGATGTCTTTAAGAGCTTCAAGAGTCATCTTAGTGATAGGCACTTCGTAAACTCTGTACTTAGCTTTAAGTGGTCCAAGAACATCGTCTTCCTCTTTAAAGCCAGCTTTAGTAAGGTTTCCAGCAGTGAAGCTGTCTTGGTTAGTAATTAAAATTCCATTCTGTTTTAAATCTTTAACGTTAGTTTTCATTGCAGCAGGGTTCATTGCTACAAGTACATCCAGAGCATCTCCAGGTGTATAAATATCATTAGAACTGAATCTCACTTGGAAGCCAGAAACTCCAGCGAGTGTTCCTTGAGGGGCTCTGATTTCGGCAGGGAAGTTCGGGTAAGTGCTGATATCGTTTCCGAATAACGCACTCGTCGTGGTGAACTGGTTACCAGTCAACTGCATCCCGTCGCCGCTATCGCCGCAAAATCTGATGGTGACTGAATCTAATCTTTCTTTAGTTGGGGTTGCCATATTCAAAATAAATTATATCTTCAGGTCTAGCTTTCTGATGTCAGTAAACATTAGAGCTAGCTTAATATTCAATACCCAAATGCTTCTAGGCTAATCGCAGTAGTTCTGGATTCATTCTTAAAACATAATTAGAGAAATGGTTTCAGCGATTGTGTCAAGCTAGGATGGATTTTATGCAAACAGCAAATATTTGTCTCCAACCAAGGTCAAACACACAATCTCAGAGTTTATCTTGTGTTATGAAAAGCTTACTAAGTGATGCTTCTAAAGCAATAGTTCCAGATTCTCTAATTCAAACTGGTATAGAAATTACAAATAGAGATCAGAACATGGCTTTGAGATTAAGAAAAGAATCTAATGGCTATGAATTAAGTTTTATTCGAACTGGTAATGAAACTGCTCCAATGAAAGTTGATTCGCGTCTAGGAGATTTTGGAATTCTTTGTAGCAATCTGCCTCATTCTAGAATTGTATTGAACTCTGGAAGAGGGGGCAAGCCTGGTGAGTATGCGTATGCAAATCTCAACAGAGCTCAATTAGATGCTTTATTAAAGCCAGGACATACGGTTGGATATTTACCTAAACCAGTCTCTAAGCCTGTTTTACGTGACGTAGCTATTAATTTAGCTTTGGCATAACTTAACTTGAACAAAGTGCTGCTAAAGCTTTTTGATTATAAGCACGCATAACATCTTTATCAGTGCTGACCATTTTGGCTACTGAAGCCACCATTGTACTAGCCGGTTTTTTTAATGCTTGCTGATGAATAATTCCTAAATTTCTTAGAAGTATTGGGGGTATTTCTTTTAAACCAGTTCTCTGCTCTATCGCTTCTTGTATACGTCCCAAAGCACCTTCTTTGCTGAAATCCCAAGTTCTAACATCATCTGAATTAAAAATCCCCACTGCTTCTGAATCGGATGAGCCTATTTGTAATTGTCCGCTACGAACCATTTGAAGTGCTTCTTTAAGTTTTGCTGAACTAGCTGGGGCAGTTGCATTCGCTGGTATTTTAGTGCTAAATATGGGTTCGTCTACTGTTAATGACATGGCTTTCCTTTATTTTTCCTTAAGGATTGTAGCATCAATTAATCAAGAAATCTACTAAGCTGCGCTACCGTAATAGACTTGGGATAATTCAAAAGCATCGAGTGCAATTCCAATGAAATCATTGATAGCGCTTCTGACTTCTTTAGTACCTTCAAGATTAATTCCATTATTTTGGATTGATTGAATAGTTTCTGAAACTGCTTGGTTTTGTAGATTTTCATTTATATCTACTTGACCTAAGCTAAGTTTGTTAAATATATCTCTTGCAGTTAGAAGAACATGTTTAGTGATTGTGTCAAAATTTGGACCTGAAGAATTTTTAATTCCCAAAGCTAACAGATGACTTGGTTCTTGACGGAACCCTTTCTGTTGCAGGTTTTTCATAAATGATAATGCAGTTATTTCAGAAATCTGAGGAGGAAAACTTGTAGTTTTCCCGTCTGCTGAACTCATCCTTAGAATATTTTCTCTAAAACTTTGCTGTTTTTTTTTGATCTTTAAATACAGTTCTGCCTTTAGCTTCCGTTGCTGCAATTCTCTGTTCAAGATCACGAAGTGGTTTTTCAGTGTGCTCTAATCCAGTTGGGAAATTAAGTCTCATATCTTGAATAGTAGCATCTGTATTATAACTTTTCCATCTTTGTTTGTAACTTCTTCAAAGCCTCATCAGAACTGAGCTCGCGGCGTATGACTTTTAAATATGCATCCTTAATTTCACGTTTATACATTTGGCTGAAAGGCAATTGTGGGAAGTATTTGGCATTAGGACTTTTAGCAAGATCAATAAATATTTCTATATATTGATTTGGATGCTTTTGTATAAAGCTTTCGCTATGAGTATTTAACGGTGTGAATTTTTGTTGAGCTAAAGCCAGGTATTCTAGATTCTCTTGTTTGTGTAACCATTTGATAAACTCGGAAGCTTGCTGAGCACGTTTGGCACCTTTAGGAATAGCTAGTGCATCAACAGTCACATAAGTAGCTTTCGGGACTCTGCCAGGAAACGCTCTCACAGAGATGTTTAGCTGCGGAGAGTAAATCTTGGCAAGGTTTTTTTCCCAGACTCCATTATTCTCAAGTGCAATTTTGCCAGAATAAAAAGGATTGTCTGGACTTTGGTAAGCGTGGAAGCCTTCAGTATATGAAGCAAGTTTTTGTGGATCTATTTTGCTTGCAAAATTCTCCACAGCCCAGTTCCAGGCTGCGAGGTTTTCTGGGGAGTAAGCGGTTATTTTCCACTCGTCATTGCGAGGAACGGAGTGACGAAGCAATCCATTTCGTGCAAGGGGATTGCCACGCCCACTATGTGGGCTCGCAATGACGGCGTTTGCTTTTATTCCCCAAGCCCCACCAAAGGTAACTGGCAAGAAGCTTCCAGCCCACGGAGGCCAGCTTGGTAGGTAAGCAATTTCCCTGCCATCACCATGTGCATTTATATGATCGAAAATTTTAACTATATCTTCCAAGCTTGAAGGTTCTGCTAAATGATATTTATCAAGAATATTTTTATTGATGTGAAGCGCTTCGCAAGTGGGCATCAGTGGTAAAGCGAACTGTGCTCCTTGTAGATTCAGCATCCTTATATATATAGGAATGAACTGCGCCAAATATTCCTGATCAAAAAAACTATCTAAGGGTGTTAATGCATTGCGTAAAGCAAAGTCACTGACCATATCGCCATCGAGGTGAACCAGATCAGGAGGGACTTTACCTACTATTGAAAGCAAAATCTTTTTTTTCGGCATCGAAATGCTTACCATTTTTACTTTGAAATCATGATCTTCTGAATTGAATTTTTTTACT
>CAYQSL010000158.1:0-4140 GCA_964420165.1 uncultured Gammaproteobacteria bacterium
TAATTTAGAAGTCTGATAATTAAGCGGAAGTAGCTCAATTGGTAGAGTACCTGCCTTCCAAGCAGGCTGTCGCGGGTTCGAATCCCGTCTTCCGCTCCATTTTTACTTACCAACAACCCCGCTCCAGCCTGGGCTGCCCGCCTTTTCTGACTGCCATTGCTAAACGCAATGTCCATGAATCCCGTCTTCCGCTCCATCTTTCGCTCGTCGAGCTTCAAATGGCAAGCCATTTTTAAAATTCTTTCCTTTTTAAACTTAGTGTTTGCGAGTCATTGAGCTTGATCTAAAACCTCGTCTCCATCAGCTTCTCAGATAAGCCCGTATCGAGAAATGTTGTATGACTAATTGGAAATTTCAGTTTCAAAGTCATTGTAATAAGATTAAATCTTTATGTGTTATTCACAGATTGAGCTTGAGGTGATAGAATTTTTCTACTATGAAAAAATTACTTACTCTAGTATTATTAGCGTTATTCTCAGTTGCATTAACTTCTTGCAGCATGAATGATGCAAACAAACAACCTGCTGCTGAAACAGTTGAAGAAGAATCTTCTGCAACTGAAGAAGCAACTGAAGCTAAAGTTGAAGCAACTGAAGCTCAAGCTGAAGCTGATAAAGCTAAGATTGATGCTAAAGCAGCTCAAACTGAAGCTAACATTAAAGAAAAAGCAGCTCACTAATTGATTTAACGACTAGAGGCAGAGTATTTTACTCTGCTTTTTGTTGTGGTAAAGATCAGCCCTCGCTATTCCTATACTTAAAAGGGGTATTTGATTTAGCATCAGGGTACGGTTTATGTGGGTAGCTTTCTAATTAAGAAACGCAGAACATTTGTTGAAATTATACGCACATAGAGGCAGACGCAAGTCGCCTCTTTTTGTGTTTTTATAGGCAATTTTATAAGCCATTAGCTATAATACGTAAAGCTCTTATTATGAATCAAGAATTTGAATTATTAATGCCAGGTGGCAGTCTCGAAAAAATTAAATACGCTATAGCTTATGGAGCTGATGCGGTTTTTGCTGGAGTGCCACGCTATAGTTTGCGCGCTCGCGAAAATGAATTCTGGGATCCAGAATTAGTAAAAGAAGCTGTTGACTTCGTGCATGCTCGCGGTAAAAAAATCTATCTCACTTGTAATATTTACGCTCACAACAATAAAATCAATGGCTTCATGGAAGCAATGACGGACATGATGTCCTTTAAGCCAGATGCTTTCATCATGACTGATCCAGGGCTTATCGCTCTTACTAAAGAAAAATTCCCTGATGCAGTAATTCACCTTTCAACCCAAGCGAACAACACTAACTGGGCGCAAGCTAAGTTCTGGAGAGATTATGGTGTGAAGCGTGTAATTCTTGCACGTGAATTGCGCATCGATGAGATTCGTGAAATTCATGACAAAGTACCTGGTCTAGAACTAGAGGCTTTTGTACATGGTTCTATTTGCATGGCCTACTCAGGTCGTTGCCTACTTTCTAACTATTTAAGCTACCGTGACGCGAATCAGGGTACTTGCTCACATACTTGCCGTTGGGGCTTTAAAGTGCACGCTAACGACATTGCACGTCCTAAGTTAAATACTAAAGGCGAGTCAATATTTGAATTTGATGATGTAGCTACTGACTATGTGCCACTTGATGGCGATTTCTATTTGGAAGAGCGCGAGCGTCCAGGTGAGATGATGCCAGTTGATGAAGATGAATTTGGCACTTACATCATGAATTCAAAAGATCTTTGTGCAGTTGATTACTTAGCTGAACTTCGTGATGCTGGTGTAATTAGCTTTAAGGTAGAAGGTCGTAATAAAACTGAATACTATGCTTCATTAGTTGCTAGAGCTTACCGTAAAGGACTCGATGCAATTGATGGTGGCAAGCCACTTCCACAAGAAGTGCGCGATTGGATGTTACAAGAAGTTTCGACTACTGCTAATCGTGGATTTATTCCAGGTTTCTATGCGCGTAATGCTAAAGCTGCAGCGCAAGAACTTGAAAGATCACACAGCGTGCAAACACATTTATATGCAGCAAGAGTTGTTGCTTATGATGCCGCTACTCAAGTTGCAGAATTAGAAATAAAAAACAGATTTGATAAAGGCGATAAGCTTACTGTCATTAACCCTGAAAGCGAAAGAGAGATTGAGTTTGAAGGTGCTTTCTATAATGGACATCCAGAAGCTTTGGAGTTCTCAGCTAGCCGTCACCAAAATTCTAAAAAGGAATTTAATGCAAACCAAATTGAAACTACTGACCATGCACATGGTGGTGGCAAAAATGTCTTCGTTAAATTACCTTTTGATTTAGGTTCTAATTGGGATACAGCGATTATAAGAATGCCTTATAAAGAAGCAATAACTTTAAGAGAGAGAACGGCAGTTAAGGCTGCTGAAGTGGTTTAGTTATTTCCATCCAAGTAGTTTCATTTAAAAACTCTGCAGCTGCTTTAAGTTGAGGTGTGTTAGCTTTAAGACCACCTGGTAAATGACTGAGCTCCTCTTGATAGAACTTTAAATAGGTCATCCTTAAACTGCTAATAAAGTCTCGATCGCTTTTCGTAGTTGGTTTATAGTCTTTGCAGACTTTTTCTATAATTGCTTTAAATTCAGCTGGTTGGGCAGTTCTACAAGTTCCTTGCGCTAAGAAAACATTTTCAAGCTCTTCAATTTCTAGAGGTAGAGACTTTGGATTTTTGCGAAAGTGAATAAATTCACATTTCATTTCTCCTACTTTATTTCCCGATACTATCTCTGAAAAATAATCTATAGGCACTTGACCTAATTGATAATAACTTCCATCATCAAGGTTTATTTGCATAGTTTTCGCTACACCCATTTTGTCTCTTAAATACTCAATTTCAGTAACAGCAAATTTGCTTATCTCAAATTCCGCTACTGCCAATTCTTGTCCTAATTTCCTTGGGGAAGCAGTAGATTCTGTTTGTCTTCTCGTAACTTTAGATCCAGTTTCCATCTTGAAAGACCTGGATGTTGCATCTAATCTTTGAATTGACATTCTACTAATATTAGCCTAACAGTATGTCTGCAATCTCTTTTGCTGCCTGTGGTTTAGAAAACTGTTTAAGACTCTCACGCATAGAATTTAACTTCTCTGTATTGTTTACCAATTCCACAATTACTTTCAATAAATTCTGCTCAAAATCTTTTTCATCTTGATTCAAATTCAAAGCTGCACCCGCATTAACTAATGACTCTGCATTGAGATTTTGGTGATCATGAGCTGCCCAAGGCAGTGGCACGAATATCGGCACTACTCCACTAATGCACATCTCAGCAATAGTCATTGCTCCTGCGCGACATACTGTTAAATTAGCTTCATTACAAAGTTCTGGCATTCGATGTGTATATGGAATAACTTGGTAATTAGGGTATTTATTTGCATTGCCATCTAAATATTTCTCTACGAATGCGTCATAAGTTTTAGTGCCAGTCACATGAGTGATTTGTAAATTTAACTTAGCTAATTCAGGTAGAATTTTGCCAATCGCACTATTGATAGATTCAGCTCCTTGAGAACCGCCGGTGACTAAAAGTGAAATAGGATGGGACGGCAACTTGTCCTGCGACTTGTCCACCGTAGCTTTGGCGAAGGTGGAAGCTTTAGCGAAGCAGGATGACATTTCAACCTTATCCAAAAACTTTTTCGAAATCGGATTCCCAGTAATAATTCTCTTGCCATTTTTAGGTTTGATTTTTTGTTTGCTATCTAAACCCAAGGTAAGTGCAAAAGCATCTTTTACAAATACAGAATTTGCAATGCCAATAAAGGCATCGAGGTTATGAATCACATAGGGAATTTTCAGATCTTTGCAGGCAGCAAAAACTGGTCCTGAAACATAACCCCCAGTTCCAAAAACTATGTCGATTGAATTAAATTGCAAATACTTTTTAACTTGCCCTACCTGTTTCTGAAAACGTAAAAACCATTGAATGACTTTTATTGGATTAAAGCTTTTTATGAGGGGTTCGGACTTAATGCCCAGAAATTTAATATAGTCAGAAAAGGCAATCCCGCGATAGTCTTTTAGTTCGTTTTTAGTTAACAATTCTGCTTCAAGTTTGTTTGAGTTTGCGATATAAAAAATTTTTTGTGAGGGGTCGCAAGAGACTAGCTCTTCAATC
>CAYQSL010000159.1:0-4095 GCA_964420165.1 uncultured Gammaproteobacteria bacterium
AGCGTGATCCACTGCAACCACAGACACCGCTATGATGTGAGCAGCAACCTTGATGCGATGCAACTACTTCCTTATTAACAGTGCACTCACCATTAAGAGCCTCTTGTGCAGATGCACTAAGACTAAGTAGCAGCACTAGTGCAAGTAAAAACTTCTGTAATAATTTCATAGCTACAATTTATCACCATCTTGCAATCTGCAATCTTTTATTTGTCGCTTACTTAAGTCTATTTACTTAGGGTTATTTCTTTGAAGATTGACTGTCTTCAATATACTTTCACTGAATTAATAGCCTGACTTAAAATCCCTTTTACATCCATATCACTAGCAGTTGTTACAAAGGACTTACATAAGTTGGTTACAAAATCGATAGTATTTTGATTATGAGGAACCTCCAGATTTGATATTCCTTGAAAAGCATCCTGTATGTAGCAAGATAGTATGTCAGCAAATGGTGGGCTAGGATTATTCTTAACTTGATCTATGGTTTGTACTACAACTTGCATTTCAGACTCTCTACCTTCGGCGTGTCCATCTCTAAAAGCTTTCTTGATATCTGGATGCCAGGACATAAAGTTTAGTAGCGGTATGTGTTCTATTGAAGGATGGTATTTATAACTTAGTACAAATCTTTCGTCTCTACTTCTAGTTTGTTTGAACTGAACTCCTTTGCTATAACCAATGTCATGAGCTAATTGTGAAGCTTGTTTAATTGCGTCTGGATCTTTTTTTAGAATTCTATCTTTAATTGATTCGAGAAATTGATTAGCTTGTAAAATATGACCACTAGAATTTTGTCTAATAATTAAAGCTGCATTCTCTTCATCATTGAGTTCTCTGCGCAACCCATCTTGAGTTTGGAAAGATTTCCCAAAAGAACCCATTTTGATAGAAATTTTAGAGAAGAAGTCTTCTATTGCAATAGATTTTTCTTGTATAAATTCTTTTGCTGCAGAAAATAGAATTGGAATCAAAGTGGTTAATGGATAATCTTTGCGACCATCAATTCCAAGGATTACTGGAATGATTTTGTCTTTTTCTTTCTCCTCTTTTGCTTGCAGTTCAATTACTTCATATAAGTTTGAAATAAATCTTTTGAGAGTAGCTTGTAATGCATTGGGGTTATGCAGCTCTAATTTGTCTGAGAAGCATTTATTCTGTAGATATTCAAGTTCTTCATCATGACCATTTTTCTTTTTTGCAAAATTGCAAACTAAATTAGGTGATCCTGGATCACCAACTAATGCTGCAATTGCACCATGTATATACATAACGCGAATAATTGTAACATAATACGCAAGTTCCCCGTGAAACGTAGTAACTATGGGATATCTAAATTAATCTACATTTGTAGCTATCCCTTAAAATGTGATATAAGTAAGGACTTATGTATTTTGAACTGAATTCAAAATCAAAACAAAAAAACAATTAATATGATAAAAAAATCCCTCGTCTTGGTTTCTATTTTTGTACTTTTACAATCTACAACTTTTAGTCCAGTTTTTGCTGTCGATATTCCTAGTGGAGTAAATATTCCTGTAACTTTTAAATATCCTGTTGAAAGTAGTCAAATTAATGCAGGTGATTCGCTTGCAATAGTAATTGATGAAGACGTAAAAGTTGGTCGTAGTGTAGTTTTTAAACGTGGTACTGAGGGAGTTGCTTTTGTTCAGAAGGCTAAAGGTGGAAGAGCGTGGGGACGTGCCGGATATATCAAGATTGCATCCGCTCAACTTAAAGATATATACGGCAATAAACACAATTGTTCTTTGTCTGTGAATAGACAAGGTGATGGGAAAAGTTCAGCAATTATACTTCCTATAGTGGGAGCACTAATTTTCTGGCCTTTACTCTTTTTTGGTTTTAAGCATGGAGACAGCATTACAATTACACCTGGGACTTTATTTAATGCATTTACTTCTGCATCTAGTTCTCTGTAAATTTGTAATCGTGGCGTAAATATGATCAAAAGTTTTTAACCATTACTTTTGGCTCTTTCCCTAAGATCTGGTAGCTCAGCTACTAGTATTCTCGCCAACCTAAGCTTTTATCGCTTCTGCAACAGGCTCTATGACTGTCAAATTAATCCATTTATTTTTGATTAGCTCTTGTACTTTTGGCAAGCGAGTTAGAACTTCATCCACTAAGTTTTGTGGAGCGTAAACTATAGCAGTTAATCTCAGTGCTTCATGGAAGGGCTCTTTATCATTTTTCATAACAAAAATTTTGGGGTCAAATTAATTTTGGGGTCGTATCTCGACATTCGACAAATTCAAGTTCAATCATCCCCAATCCTTCCTAACCACCGCATAAACCAAATCATTCTGCCACTCACCAGCTTTCAAAACCATTTCTCTAAGAAGACCTTCTTTCTTGAATTTGTTCTTCTTTAGTACTTTAATGGAAGCTAAATTCTTCTCCCATAATCTTGCAGATATTCTATTCAGTTTTAATTCTTTAAAAGCAAATTCCAGAATGAGTTTTATAGCTTCAGTAATATATCCTTTGTTTCTATATTTCTTAGCAAGCCAATAACCAAGCTCAGCATTTTTATTTTTCCAATCAAGGTTCATTAATGAGATGCCACCGATCACTTCATCATTATCTAAATTTGTAATTGCAAACTCATAAGCGCTTTTTAGCTTTCTATTTTTGGTGGCTTGTTTGATAAAGTCCACAGCATTAGCTTTAGTATAAGGAAATGGAATATTCAAAGTATATTTTTGAATCTCTTTATCGCGTATATGTTTATAGATAGCATCTGCATCAGAAGCCTTATGGATTCTGAGTTTTATAAGTGTCCCTGTTAAGTCGTCTATTTTAGACATTAGATAGCCCGTCCGTTATCTATAAAATAGCACTAACAAGCTCCATAATATCCAAAGATTATCCTTTAGTAGGTAGTTGATATTTTTTATATAAATTAAAATCATATCCAATATGTTTATTAGTATTAAAAGTATTGATGCTTGCGCTGTTAATTCTCTTGATGGTGAATTGGGAGTGCTTGAGTCGTTTCATTTTGATGACAAAACTTGGTCTATTCGTTATTTGGTAGTTAATATCGGCAGCCCACTTAATCCTAAAAGAATTTTACTTCCTCCCAATAAGATTAAAAGGTTATCGTGGTCTGACGGAACTATCAAAATTAATCTTAATGAGGCAGAAGCTATGATTGCGATCCCATACAATGGTGAATCAGAACAGCATAGACTTTTAGACAGAAAGAAAATTATTGGTGATGAGAATTTACGTTGCACTGCCATAACCATTGGCTACAAAGTTATGGCTAGTGATAAACAAGCGGGCAAAATTGTGGACATGATTTTAGATGATCATGAATGGCAGATTAAACACTTAGTAGTAGATACTAATGGGTTTTTGCCATTAGGTGATGTTCTGCTTTCTGTAAACCATGTAAATGGTTTTGCGATTAATGGTGAAATGATTTCAATAGATATTAGCGCTGATGATCTTAAGCATTGTCCTAAGTATGATTCGAGCGCTCCAGTTAATAGAGAGTATGTACTGGAACACTATGATTATGAAGGTCGCCTAATCCAGATTTCCGAAAAGAATGTAGATGAATATAGTAAGCTGGATGCTGGTTTGGCTGATTAATAAACTTAGACAAAATGAAACAAAGCTCTTAATGCTGGAGTATAAAAAACCACAGTGGAGCCAAGTATTACTACGCTAATAATTATTAGAAAAGCTTTGTTGCCTAAGATCGTTTCAGAGATTGATTTTGCTTTCCAGGATTTATTTGCAGCAGTAAGTAAAAAATTCCCAACTAAAAGTGCTCCGAAGCTCAGCATGCGTACTTCACCATCTGATTTACCTGCTCTTATAGCTAATAAATAAACGATTACTGTAAGTGAAAAAACTCCTAATCCTTGTAATAGACTAATAATCAGTCTTCTGTTGCTCAAGATTGGTTCGTTGATTTTTCTTGGACTTCTGCTCATTATGTCTTTGGGAGGAGGTTCTGACTCAAAGACTATTGAACAAGTTGGATCAATCACTAATTCTAAAAATGCTACATGCACTGGAAAAAATATAACGGGTAAGTTGCTGAAAAATATCGGAATTAAA
>CAYQSL010000160.1:0-4092 GCA_964420165.1 uncultured Gammaproteobacteria bacterium
ATCGTCAAGCTTGAAAAGGTTTTAGTCGGTCTAAAAATTATTCCGTAAATATTTTGCAAAAAACTCATGATTTAATTGTTGATATTGGTAATTCGAGAGTTAAATACCACTACTCGGATAAGACCTATTCTAACTTAGAAGAGCTTTTTGTAGTTTTAAAATCTGCTTTTCCTACAGGGACAGCCGTATTCAAGGTTTTATTAATTAGCACAGTTCCAGAAAAAACTGCCTTGATTAAAATGGCGATTGCAGAATATATGAGTTTGCATGAGTTTAAGCAAATTGATTTCCATGAATTTGATCCTTTGAAACAGGATTCAATTAAAGGGCTTTATATGGGAATTGGTGCTGATCGCGTAGCTAAGTTATTAGGTACTGCAAAATTATTTCCACGACAAAATATCATTCTTTTTGATTTTGGTACGGCACTTACTATGAGTATCTTGGATTCTGATTCCAATTTCTTGGGTGGTTTTATTGGCTTAGGCTTTAGAACATATTTGAAAAGTATTTCTGCACATTGCGCGCAATTAGATGATCATAGTTCAGTAACTAAAATTAGTTTGGATTTTTCTGAGAAGGTAAGCTCTCCAGAACAGGCAATTATTTCTGGAACTTCTTTAGTATATGTTGCTTTAATTAAAGAGTGGAAAGCTTATGCTCAGAGGCTTTTAGAGTCAGATGATTCTATTGCAATTGCTACTGGTGGTGATGCAGAATTTTTCTCTAAGTATTTCGATCAGATATTGCCAGAAATTAAGATCCTGTCGATGCTTGAGTAGTCTTTATAAAATTTAGCTTCGGGGAAAATCTCTTGAAGTTTTGCTTCTTGTCCTAAGCCAAACTCAAATGCTAGAAACCCATTTTCTTTAATTAGAGCTTTGGATTGTCGTTTGATATGTTCATATGGAAAGCCCACCAAGGCGTGCTTAGGTTCATGATGTAGTTCTGGACTGAGTTTCTCGTAATCTTCTTTGGATACATAAGGAGGATTAGAAACAATTACATCGAAATATGGTGGCTTGCCTTTAATAATGGGTAAGGCTATTGGTGATCTAGAATCATATATAAAGGGATCCAAATAGTCACCTAGAACAAACTCTATCTCTGCGTTATAGCGTTTGGCATTGATAGCAGCTACGTTTAATGCTGCTTTGGAAATATCTGAGCCATAGACTTTAGCTGCAGGTAGGGCTAGTTTTAGTGAGATGGCGATGCAGCCTGAACCAGTACAAAGATCCAGGATAGTTGGGTGATGAATTTTTCTTTCTTTGATCTCTTCCATGACTTTTTCTACAAGTAGCTCAGTCTCGGGTCTAGGAATTAAGACATCACTGTTTACAAAGAGCTTAAGATTACCAAAAGCTGCTTCCTCAAGCAGATAGGCAAGAGGGATTCTTTCTTTATTTCTACGATCACGAATTTCTAAAATGGTTTTGATTTGATTTTTGGTTAGCTTTAAATCTTCATTGGTTATAAATTCTGATTTGTCGATATTAAGTATGGTTTCAATAATGATCTGAGCTTCTCTAGAAGCTTCATCACTATTGATGCTGGTTTTAAGCTCTTGGTAAATTTCTTGGAGGGTGGGGTTTGGGTTTGGCAATTAGAGCTTTATTTTAGCAAATGCCGTCATTGCGAGGAGCGAAGTGACGTGGCAATCCAGTCTGCGCAATGGGATTGCTTCACTACGCTCGCAATGACGTTACTTACGATACTTCTCCCAAGAAACTGACCGAAACTGCATCGCCTCAGCAATATGCTTGACTTCAATCTCTAAATTATTTTCTAATGCAGCAATCGTTTTAGAGACTTTGAGAATTTTTTGGTGTGATCTTGCTGAAAGATTAGTATTAAAAACTACATGATCAATAAATTCCTTGGCTTCTTTTGTGACATTGAAATTAGCTTGTTCTTTTTTAAGGAAATCTCTTCCTGCTAAAACTCTTTCTTTAACTGGATTTGAATGCAAACCTTTGCTTGGCTTTTTAAGATTCTCTCTATCAGTTAATTTTGAAATTTCTTCTGCTGCTAAGCGAGTTAGTTCTATATGTAGATCTATGCGATCGAGAAATGGTCCTGAAAGTTTAGCAACATACTTACTGATTTGTAATTGGGAGCAAGTGCAAGATTTTTTTTCGTCTCCTAAATAGCCACAGGGACAGGGATTGCAAGCAGCTACTAAAATAAAATCTGCTGGATATTCTACGGATTGTTTGGCACGGCTAATAATTACAGACTTCTCTTCAAGAACTTGCCTTAATTGCTCAATAGTAAATCTATTAAATTCTGTTAGTTCGTCTAGAAAAAGCACGCCATTATGAGCGAGACTCACTTCACCAGGTTTGATCGGAACGCCGCCTCCAGTGAGTGATACAGAGCTGGCGCTGTGATGCGGTGATCTTAGAGGTGCTCTAAGTATGATTTCTTCTTTGAGATTATTACTAATGCTGTAAATTTTAGTTGAGTCTAAAGCTGCATCAAAGCCCAAATCTGGAATTAATGAAATAAATCTTTTAGCTAGCATTGACTTGCCACAGCCAGGTGGTCCGATCATTAATAAGTGATGTTTACCTGTGGCAGCGATCTCTAAAGCCCGCTTGGCATGAGCTTGCCCAATAACATCATCTAAATCAAGCAGAAATTTTCTTTTACTTGTAACTTCTTTAATAAGAGAATTAAATTCTAGAGTTTTGATTTTATAATTTTCTATGCAAGTTTCTATTAACTTCAAACGCTCAGTATTACTAGGGTCTATGCCTTTGTTTTTTTCTGCAAGAGCCTCGATCAAGCTTTTAAGTTCATGTAGATCGCTAACAGTAAAAATTTGTGATTGGAAATTCTGTTTCAAAGTTACTAAGCAGGCTTCTTTCTCATTAGCTTTAGGAATAATTAAATATTTAAGTTTGCTGTCAGCAGCTTCCAGGAGAAAAGATAAAGTCCCGGTAATTCCTTTGAGATCGCCGGTTAATGACAGCTCGCCAAGTAAACAAAACTCTTCTAAAAACTTTGGCTCAACATCAATATAGGCAAAGTTCACCATTAAAGCCGCAGCAATAGCCAGATCTAACTGTGCTCCTTCTTTACGATTCTGTGCTGGACTGAGGCTTACTAGAATGCGTTTGGGATGAATCTCGAAATCGACTGCACGCATAGCCACGCTAATTCTTTCTTTAGCTTCGTTGATTGATTTATCTGCCAAGCCCACGATATTGAATCCTGGTATACCTTTGCTGGCGTCAATTTCAACGCCTATAATATTGGCTTCTATTCCTTTCAAGGTCGCAGAGTAGGTTTTCGTATACATTTGAAGTTCAAGTTATCAATAGTGAATTCAAAATGAAAGGGGTCGAAAGTACTTTTTGGCTCAAGAAAATTGAATCTTTTATTAAGACCTGCTTAGTTCAAGCTTCGCTTTCGCGCAGGTCTAGGAAAAATGAGATGCGCTATTATTGTTGGCGATGGCAAAAGTAGTAATAGTTGGCGCGCAGTGGGGCGATGAAGGTAAAGCGAAGGTAGTAGATCTACTAGCTGAGCACGCTGATTATGTCGCGCGTTTCCAAGGTGGCAGTAATGCTGGTCACACAGTTAACGTTGATGGTGTGAAATATAAATTTCATTTGATTCCATCTGGAATCCTCTATAAAGGTAAGGCTTGTATAGTTGGTCCTGGAACCGTAATCGATCCTAAGGTTATTTTGCAAGAGATTGCAGATTTGCAAGCTCAAGGTATTGATACTAGTGCCTTGCAAATCAGTGCCAATGCCCATGTGACTTTGCCATATCATTTATTAATTGATAAAGCGCAAGAAGAAGCGCGTGGTGTAAATAAAATTGGAACTACTTGTCGTGGTATCGGTCCTACTTACGTCGATAAAGCTGCTCGTAGTGGTTTGAGAGTTTGTGATTTGATCGAGCCAGATGAATTAATGGCAAGGTTAAAAGTTCTGATCCCAGAGAAAAATATTTTCTTAGAAAAATTCTATGATCTAAAACTTCTTAACATCGATAATGTTTATGAAGAATATATGGGATATGCTGAAGCGCTGAAACCTTATGTTCATGATACTTCTATGGCAATCTGGGAAGCAG
>CAYQSL010000161.1:0-4031 GCA_964420165.1 uncultured Gammaproteobacteria bacterium
CCAGAGCATGGTGATAAAGCTGTAAGTATCGCAATGAAGCTTACTAAGGAAGCCAAGCTGTCACCAAGAGCAATTGCAGAAACAATTGTAGAGAACTTAGATAAAAAATATTTTAAACAAATTGACATAGCTGGACCGGGTTTTATTAATGTAACTTTGGATTGGACTATATTTGAAGAGTTTATTTCTGAACTAAGTACCCTTGAAAATAAATATGGACATGCTGCTTTTGAAGCAAGACCTGATAAAAGTTTTTCTTCTGTATTGGTTGAATATGTTTCAGCTAACCCAACTGGTGACTTGCATCTAGGTCATGGTAGGCAAGCCGTAATTGGTAGTTCACTTTCTAATTTACTTGAGTGGGCTGGTTATAAAGTTTCTCGTGAATTCTATATCAATGATGCAGGCTCGCAAATTGGCAAGCTGGGTAACTCAGCGAAGCAAGCAATATTGATCGAAGAAAAACTTCTTGATAAAGCTGATTACGATGAGGAAACTAATTATCCACTTTCTTCAATGCAAGAATTTTTAACTGATGATCTTTATTTACCTGAGATTCTTAAGCTTGCTAAAGAGGGCTTGGTGCCTGCAACTCAAGATCCTGCTGATCCAAAGCATTTAATTATTGATCTTAAAGAAATTGATATAGAAGTTTACTCCACTATCGCAAAGAAGATATTCCTTCTAGAACAGAAAAAAATTCTTCATGACATTAAAACGGATTTTGATCTGTGGTATTCGGAACAAGACAACGTGCATGTGAAAGATTCTCAAGGTAAAACTAAGGTAGATTCTACTGTTGAAAAACTTTTAGTATCAGGTCATTCTTATAAAGAAGCTGATGCAACCTGGTTTAGAGCTACAGAGTTTGGTGATGAGCGCGATAGAGTCTTGCGTAAGTCTGATGGCAATTATACTTACCTTGCTGCTGATCTTGCGTATCATCAAGACAAAATCGCTCGGGGCTATGGGAAGCTTATTAATATTTGGGGAGCCGATCACCATGGACAAATTCCTGGCATCAAAGGTGCTCTGCAAGCACTTGGTGAGCCAGCAGAGAAGCTTGAAATTGTTTTGGTCCAGCTTGTATCTTTAGTGAAAGCTGGTGAAGAAGTTAAGATGTCTAAGCGCTCAGGTAATTTCATTACAGTTAGAGATCTGGTTGAAGAAGTTGGTGTGGATGCTTTTAGATATTTTCTAATTGAAAGCCAAGCTAATAACAGAATAGTTTTTGATATGGATCTTGCTACCAAGAAAGACAAGGACAATCCAATTTACTATATTCAATACGCTCACGCGCGAGCATGTAGTATTTTTAGAAACCTAGTTGCTACGCAAGTAGATCAAGAAGCTATGGGTGAGAACCAAACAAAGGTTTTGAAACCTATTCTTTCTGAAAAAGAATTAAGTGATTTACAAAATAGTTTTAAAAATATTTCTGGGCTTTTCCTAAAGAACTTTGCGGCTCTAAATGAAAATGAACTCAAGAGTACCAAATCATTGATTTTAACTTTGGCGAGTTTCCCTGATTTAATAAAAGATGCCGCAGTTACTAGGTCAGCATATAAAATTGCTTACTATCTAAAAACTTTAGCTACAGAGTTTCATCAATTCTATACTCATAATAGAGTGATCTCTGATAATCATGATCTGATGAAAGCTAGATTGTCACTGGTTTGGGCTACTAAAATTACTATTCATAACGGGCTTGAGATTCTTGGTCTAAGTGCTCCGGAGAAGATGTAATCAAAGTTAAAACTTTTTAGCTTCTTGGTATTTCAGATAGAAAAAGCCAAAAATTACAAGAAAAAAGCCAATAATAAAAACTAAGAATGCTATAAAAGGACTTCCAAACTTGGTTTCTTGATCAACAATTGCTTTAGCGCAAATTGTTGAGAAAGGATACATAAGACCAAATCCTATTGCAAAAACAGTATTACTCAAATATTTGTAACTTTCTTCCATGCTTACGTTCAAAATTACGTTTGTCAATTATGAAATATGTAATCAAAGATATTAAAAAAATACCAATCATTGTGAACATGAGAGTTATTATTAATGTTGCATTGTTCATATACATAATTTTAGCTCAATTTCTACTGATCTATTTAAAATCAAGGGCTTAGCGCTGAGTCCCCCTGTAGCATTCAGCGCCTACCCACCCTTTTTTCTAAAACCAAATAGTCCCCCTGATCAACCCTGCGAATTACTACTTGGCTCTAAACTGGAGCCTATTTGCAAAGTCCCATCTGCTGCGTTACGCTCACGTCATCCTCAGACCTAAAAGGGCTGGGGACCCACTCACTAAAGGTTCTCGTTGAACTGGATCCCCGAATCACTACGTGATCCGAGGATGACGGCATCTGGGAGCTTTTCAAGCAGGCTCTAAACTTCTTGATTAAACAAAGCAAAAATTATTCATCTTAGTTGAAGGAATAATTTCTTCGCTAGTAAATTCATTCATTTGAAAACTACTCCTATCATCACCATCTTTAGGTTTGATTGGCGTATAAGGCTCCTCTCCTTCATCTTCGTCTTGATCCCAATCTTCAATTATTTCAATACCATTTTTTGTGGTGATGGTATTTTTACTCTCTGGTTGTGTGAATTTATGCTCAATAAATTTAGTAAAACCATTAATCATTTCTTTGGCAAATAGCACTATTTCTCTATCGCTAAGCTTGTGACCAAGCTCTTTTGAGAGCATTTTGCGTATGTTATAAATATGCGCTTCTATTGTCCTGATTGATACCTTGAGTACTGTGGCTATGTCCTTGTTCTCAAGCCCCTCAGCTACATTTTCTAATACTAGAATTTGCTTTTCACTAAATTTTATATTCTTAAATTTAATTTCTGGCATTTTGATAAATGAGCTAGGTCTCAATCCTGGTCTGTATTTCGCTGTGTCGTTGCTTTCGTTCATCTCTTTGTAATCCCCTTTGTTTTGATAATGATAGATAGTGCACATCAAAAATGAAAGGGGTCGAAAGTACTTTTTCGTTCAAAATAACTTACGGACGAGAGTGTAAGAGTACGTCATTGCGAGCCATCGAAGATGGCGTGGCAATCCATCTTCTAATAAACTCAAAGTCAACCGCAAATTTATTTCTTTGTTCACGATTCGCTCGCGGTCGCAATACTATGATGCTTTCGATTTCTAAATTGCATCACGCTCGCTGCATAAGTTCACTACAGAAAATAAATTTGCTCATGATAGTAAAATTTTTACGAGCGCTTTTATCGAGGTGTAAATTATTCTTGAACAAAAAATTACTTTCTCTAATATAAGTGAGGAAGGTACTACCCTAAAATAAAAGGTGCTGGTGAGTTGACGTCACCTAGACCGTGCTTGCCAAGCTCGTCACGAGCGATGGCTTTGTCGAGTGCAATGTCAATGAATAATCTACCATCGAGGTGATCAATTTCATGTTGCACACAACGACAGAATAAATCTTCTTCTGCTTCCATTCGATATTCTTTACCGCTAATGTCTTGGAATTTAAAAACAATTTTACGAGCACGTTTAACTTTAAAAAAAACTTCTGGGAAGCTTAGGCAGCCTTCATAGCTTTCTACTTCACCTTCTTTATAAACAATTACTGGATTGACCATGATGAAAGGATTGTAATCTGGTTCAGCTTTTGCACCTTTCTTAGTTTCATCATATCTATCACTTGCATAATCTACATCAATAACTATTAGTCTTTGGTTGACACCGATCTGTGGCGCTGCAAGACCAACACCATCTTCGTTATACATAGTTTTGATCATTTTTTGTGCCAGTTTTTCTAGCTTGCGATCAAACTTAGTAACTGCTGAACTTGGCTTGCGAAGAACCTCTTCACCAAATTTAGCTATATCAAAATATTTTTGTTCACCAGAAGACATCTATATTTATTATGCCACTTCGCTGTCGTCACGAGTCCTACCTAAAGCCATTCTTGTTAAAGAAATACTGCGCTTAGAATTTTTAATGAAATTGATAATGTAATCAACTTCATCGCTACGTAAAAGTTCAGTTTCTAATCTCT
>CAYQSL010000162.1:0-4026 GCA_964420165.1 uncultured Gammaproteobacteria bacterium
TCTCGATATTCTGATCTTGTGTCATTTTTTAAATTTTGATATCTTTTGACTAATTCCTGAAAAGCATCTTTGTTGCCTATTTGACAGTATTGAACTATTTCGATGTCGCTGGCTTCTAGATACTGGACTTTAGATGATTTTGACTGCACTGAACCATCATATTACCTTCGGCCCGGGCCGTCAATAAAAAATTAAACATTTTTTGGAACTTTTTTTAAAAAGTTTTGTTCCTAGTGATCAAAGAACTTGATCATGCTGGTTGTGCTAAACTTGCAATTTATGTCAAGAAAAATTATTATTGCTGGTAACTGGAAAATGAACATGAAACAAGCTGAAACGCAAAGCTTTTTAAGTTCTTTGACTGAATTAATTACTAATGAAAAAAAACAAGGTGATTTTGAAGTTCTTGTTTTTCCACCTTTTACGAGCTTAGAGACTGCACAAACTGAAATTACTAAACTTGGTTTGAATTTTAGAGTTGGCGCTCAGGATATTTCACAATTTAAATCAGGTGCATACACTGGTGAGATTAGCGCGGACATGCTTGCGGAAATCAATGTTAATGATGTTTTGGTAGGACACTCAGAGCGTAGAGAAATTATGAAAGAGGATAATTCAATTATCAATGCCAAATTAAAAGCGGCTTTAGAATCAGGCTTTAAAGTTATTCTTTGCTGTGGTGAGTCTCAAGCGATAAGAGAAAACGGTTCTACTGACAACTGGGTTTGCGAGCAAATGCAAACTGCATTTGCAGGTTTAGAAGCTGATAATGAAATTTATGAAAGAGTTTCGGTAGCTTATGAACCAATTTGGGCAATTGGCACAGGTAAGACTTGTGATTCAACTGAAGCTAATAGAGTTATTTCGGTAATTAGAAGTAAGCTTGCAGAAATATTTAGTGAGAAGACTGCTGCTGAGATGAGAATCCTTTATGGCGGTTCAGTCAATTCGGCCAATATAGAAGAGTTACTCGCGAAAGAAGATATTGATGGCGCACTTATAGGTGGTGCTGCTATTAAGAAAGAAGAGTTTTCTGGAATAATCAAAAAGACTCTAGCAAAGCACAGCAAAGTCTAGCCCATTAGGGTCGCACCTCCACTTTCCACCATAACCTAGATAAGATCTAAATCTTTAGATGTTCTACTTGTTTATTCTTGCCCTTTAACTCGCAATTATGTTGGTTAAGGTGGAAAGTGGAGCTGTGACTTGCATGGTGTATAATTTATATAAATACATGTATTTCAAAAAGAATTTTAATAACAAATTTAATACAGACCCTTCAAAAAGCCCTCTATTAGCGTTTTTCAACGAGCGTAATAAAGAAGAGTTAAATAGACTTGCAGGTGAGCTAAGCGGTGAAGCAAAAGAGTTCTTTGATGAGTCAGTAGTAAGTTTATTAGGGCAAATGCCAGATGAAGTTGCTGAAACAGTGCTTACTATGAGCAGATCAGCTTTATCGCAGTTACTTTATAGCTCTATGATCACTGGTTATTTAACGAAAGCTGTTGAGAATAAGCTGGAGCTTGAAAAGCTTTGGTCTCCAGATCAAGACGAAGATGAATCTACGACTTTGATGGATAGATTGATACAGTCGCCTAAGTTTGATGACATCGACAAAATAATGTAGTTGTCGTCATTGTTTTTCTACAACCAGATTCCAACAAGAATTCTCTAATTGAGTTTTACTTAAAATTTTATTTCCATCTTCGGTAACACTGGTACTCACACTTTCAATAGCCTCACCACCATCTAGAATGACTTCTAGAATCTCACCTACTTGCATTGATTCAAGCTTAAGCTTGGTTCTAACGTAATTGATAGGGCAGGCAATGCCGGATAGATTTAAAAGAATGGGTTCTGGGTGCATAATGGCTTACATCATCAATGTTTGATGGCTTGCCATCTGAAGCCCTTGTCCTACGTAGCCTTAGCGAAGTAGGATGGCGAAAGATGGTTGCGGAGACAAGATTTGAACTTGCGACCTTTGGGTTATGAGCCCAACGAGCTACCAGGCTGCTCCACTCCGCACAAAAATTATATCAAAGAACTTTTTTAGAAGCCCTAAATAGAGTTATTTTTAAATAATCTTCAGTATTAAAGCGGTGATTTTTTTAATACGCCACCATTTCGTGGATATTTTTCTTGACTTGCCTTGATTTTCTTTAATATTAGTAGTTGTCTTTCCTTACCGTATGAAAATTTTTCACTTAATTCAAGACCCAGATTCTTGCAGGCAACCCCAATATTTGCCAGTTCTTCATCTATATCAGTTTTTTTATAGGCAATAAAAAATCCATTTACTTTTACAAAAGCTCCGCATATTTCAATTAAAACTCTACTCTCAGCAACAGCTCTTGAAACTACTAAATCAAAACTTTCTCTATATTCAGGATCATGAGCCAGATCTTCTGCTCTAGCAGTGATGCCGACTAAATTCTCAAGATTTAATTTCTCCGCTGCTTCGTTAACAAATTTGATTTTTTTGCCAGTACTATCTATTGCAACTATTTGAAAATCCTTCCTTACTATAGCTAGTGGCAGAGCCGGGAAACCGCCTCCGGTACCAATGTCTAGGACCCGTAAAGGTTTATCCTTCGGCATTAATTTATCAAGTACAAGTAGTGGCGCTAATGAATCAATAAAATGTTTTTGGAATACTTCTTCTTTATCTCTAATTGAAGAAAGATTAGTATGAGAGTTGTAGTCTGAATACTCGCTAAAAAGTTTTTCAAATTCATTATGGAAATTTTTATAAACTAGTTCGTCAAGCATAATTTTGTTTCAATCTTAGAGATAGATTAAAGTAATTATATAATCCACTATCACAATAAATATAAAACTAAGGATTACAGATTTAGTTGCAGATTTTCCTACCTCTTTCGCGCCACCTACTGTCGCCAAGCCAACTGTAGCCGATGTGAGAATAATGATCCCACCAAAAATAGATGCTTTAACAAAACAAAGCAAAATATCGCCGACCTTAAAATAATCAAGAATAGTACTTAGAAAACCATGTAAATTAGAATCAAATTTAAACCAGACTGTTAAATAGCAGCTTATGGTAGAGATGATACAAGCTATCCATAAAATAAAAGGAGCAAATAAGGCTACAGAAACAAATCTAGGTACTACTAAATAGGAAACAGGGTCTACTTCAAAAACTTTTAGAGCATCAATTTGTTGAGTAATCTTCATATTTGCAAGCTCCGCTGCAAAACTAGTTCCAAATTGAGTTGCGATCATGAAAGAGCCAACGATAGGAATTAATTCTCTAGTTAGGGTGATGGCAGCTAATATACCGAGTTGGTTGACCATACCACGTGAGTTAAATTCCCCGCCAAGTTGGACGGCAAGCACGACACCAAGTGCAACTGCTATTACTGCAATAGGCATTATTGCATTGCTAATAAACGAATTAGAATACTTGATAAATTCGGGGACCATTAGTTGCCCTTTAACTAAGTAAGTAATAACTAAAAGCAAATTTCTTATGAAATCACAAGCAAAGGCATATAAATCAGATAGAAATTTTTTTAGGACCACAACTTATATTGTAACTTGCAGATTCTTAAGTATTTTCGATGATTGAAAGAGCAACGGCATCCTTAGTAAGTTTGGCTTCAATCTTTTGACCCTGGCTTGTAACAAATGACAAGCAAAGAACATGTTTATTGTCTGTTTTGATTTTAATTTGGTTAATAAGATCTTTAGTAAGAATATTGCTTAAATCCTTTCTATTGACTGTGTTTATAAATTTACTTAAATTCAATCTATTCCTTTCAAAGCAATCTAAAGTCTTTAAATAGTCTTTCCTGTGAATACCTGCAAAATTAAAACTCTTCCAAATCCCAGCATCGAAATTAATTGACTCTGAGCTTTGATTGAAACTACGGTTCTTAAGCATGCAGTTTCTAATTACAGAAGATTTTTTTGTATCAGCTTTCAAGTCGGTTGTATAGATTAGAAGCTCTGACTGTTGGTTCTCATCTAAAGAGAACGAAATATACTGTTTGGTATCTTTTGCTT
>CAYQSL010000163.1:0-4026 GCA_964420165.1 uncultured Gammaproteobacteria bacterium
TCTTTCACAAGAAGTTTTTATCAGAGTTTTTAGAGGAGTGCATAATTTGCGCAACCCAAAGATTTTCAAATCTTGGTTGAATCAAATCATTCTCAATCTTTTTTACGATGAATTAAGAAAGCGTCCAAGAAGATTAAAAACTATCAGTATTGACCAGAGCATGGAAGATGAAAACAGTGAGAGCGAGTTCATTCGCGAGGTAAAAGACACTGGACTGAAGCCTGATGAAATTATTAGTAATAATGAAACTCGTGAGGCTATAAAGAAAGCCATGGCTCAACTACCGGAACAGTTCAGAACGGCAATCGTCCTTCGTGAACTGCAGGGTTTGCAATACGAGGAGATCGCGGAGATGCTCGGTTGCGCTTTGGGAACAGTAAAATCAAGGATTTGGAGAGCGAGAGAAAGATTACAGGAACTTCTTGAGCCGGTTTTATCAGATGCACCATCTGCTGAGTACCAAGAAAATAGATTTAAAGTTCTTTAAGAAATAACTCTTGCATTAGACCTCTAATGAAAGACAAAAATGATTCTGATAAAAATTTCCCGGACGATAAAAGTCCAGAAGAGATCATCGATCTTCTTAAGAGCTTTTATAATCCAGATCTCAGCATCGAGATGCAGGACTTTGATAATTTCTATCAATCCATAGAAAATAAAATCGAAGAACAGAACCCAGCCAACAAAATCAATAAAGCTGGCAGAGAAATTGATTCTAATTTTTATTCAAGACAAATGAAGTTAGAAAATCTTGAAAAGAACCTTGAGCAAAAAACTTTCCATGTTCATAAAACTAAAAAAACTAAAATTAAATTTAGTTTCAGTAAAGCTATTATGGCTGCCTGCGCTGTGTGTTTGATACTTACACTTGCAGGGATTGCTAATTTCAACAATCTACCAAAGTATAATTTTCTAAATCTTGAAGATGAGAATTTTGATTGGGCTACATTAAATCTCAGCCAAGAGCAAAAACAAAAGATCGATGAGATAAATCATGAATGGATGGAATATGCATCAAAAGAGCGGGGCATCATTGAAGCTAAACGTAAGAAACTAACTGAAGAAATAAACAAAGAGAAACCTGATTTTAGTTTAATGGATAAATATCAACGAGACATACTTGATCACGAAGTTAATCTCAAGCGTGAAAAGCTAAATATATTTATGGAGAAAAGGTTTGTTCTGAATGAGATGCAGAGCCTTGAATTGATAAGATCGCTACGCAAAGTTACCGTAACTACCAATTAAAGATTGAACTTTAATTTTCAATTTTAAAATTAAGCAGAACTATTCCATTTTTCTTAGTAATAAACTTCTTGAAATCTTTGTATGCCTTCAGATCATCTTCAGTTAGAACTTTGAACACAGAGTTCTGATCAATTACTCCACTTAGAGTTTCATTAAAAACAGTTATTGCAACTTTATCAGGATCTATAATACTTCTCTCACCAATAATGGATAAGCCTAAAGCCTGAACAGGAATACTATTTTGCAGTTCCAGAATTAAAGTATCTTTTTTATCGAATAAACTGAGTAAATCTAGATTGGTATTGTTACTGTTTTGGAAATGCTTTCCTAAATGATTAGTTATATCTGCACCAAAACTATGTTTCAAAATATCTTCCTGATTATTCTTAATTACATATACTTCCATAAGCATAGTTATATTGCTTAGAGGCTTATCCAATGAGGATATAAGCTTCACTGCCTCATCGACAACTTTAGAGCTGCCCTTGATCAGGAGATCATTCTCCTCAATTCGCTTAATATCAATTAAAAAATTATCGTTGAAATAAACTTGCAAAATTTTGCGAATCTCTTTAGTTGAAAGATTCTTTGGAGTATAGATTTTTACTTTTGGAGCAACATCCATCTCTTCTACAAATCTTGTTGCAGCTTTTATATGCTCCTCTGACCCAAAAACCACTACAGAATTTTTTGCCGGATCAGCAACTGCGTAAGGTCGTAGATTATTCATATCCTGAGTGATAATGATTTGATGGAATAAATGCTCATTTAAATGATCAGCAAAACTAGTAGCTTTGAAATAAGCAACTGGCAAAGCTGCAAAGTCTAGACCCGAGATATCTGATTTATAAATGACTAAAGAACTGCCTTTGAACTCATAACTAACTTCAGCTAATTTACAAACATCTTCAATAGCATCTTTAACTCTTTGCTCATTGATAACGATAGTCATTTCTTTATCGTATTTATTCGGCATCACAATGTTAAATTCACCAACTTTAGATAGCATCAAAAGAATCTGTGAGAGCTTAGTATCTTTAAAAGAAAAATTCACTCTAGCGTTCAAAGCTGGTAATAATTTTTCTGGCGGCTCAATAAATTCCGCATCTAAGTTAGTATAATCATCAGAAAGCATTGCCTTACTCTCAAACGAGCAAGTTACTAAAAGCAAAATTATAAAAAGGACTCTTATCATTAAGGTAATCTGGTTACAACAAGCCAATGATAGCGCAAGTTCCTAATATTTTTAAGCCGCGCCTTAAGCAGCAACAGTTTTTATATTTTGTAATTGTCTTTGAACTCTATATTTAGTTATTTGGTTAATAGCTAGCTGCATTACAAACATCATTCCAGAATGTAGCAAAGATCCTTGACTAAAGACTTTGGTGTGCTCTTTTCTTGCAGCAAATTCTAATTCATCATTTCCTTTAGTCTTACCAAAAATATGGTCTAGCTTCGCAGGATCAGGAAGCGGACTATGAAGGTGTCTTTGTTCGACAAGAATACCTCTGTCAACATTAAATTTATCTGCAAGAGCTTTATCAGCTCTTTGGGCAAGTAGACCAGTAGTTACCTGAGTACCAACTAACCAAGAGATTATCGTTCCAGAGTAGGTCATCAAGTTTTCTATTAACTCATTTCTACCTTGAGAGCCAGAAATACAACTCAGTACCTGAGGAATAAGTGAGTAAGAATACATCAATCCAAGTTTTGGATAAGTACCATGCTCCATATCCCATTCTTTTCTAAGATTGCTCAGCCATGGACTTTTTGCTAAAAGCTTTTTGTCCTCGAATTTATTTAATGCAAAAATATTTAACAGCGGACCACTAAGAAAGGCTGTTAGGAAGCCAAGTTTCTGCCACAAACCCAATCCCTGACTATCTCCCAATTGTTTACTTTGTTTATTGGAAGCGTATGCAATAGTTCCAGTAAATCTGTCTTGTCCTAGAACATATTTTCTAAAGAGTCGGTTAAACAGATATAAGCCACCCCAAACACCACTTTCAATAAAACTTTGCAGAATAAGAATTGATTTTTTAAAACTTTTAACACGTTTGACTTTCTCATCATCAAAGTTCAAAGTCCCAATGAATTTCTCAATTGAATTAATTTTCTTATTGCGCAGATCAATATTTCTATCAGTCTTACCCAGAAAATTTTCCATGAAATAGCTATCTTCTATCTCTTTAACTTTAATTCTATTAACAGCATTGTCAAGCTCTTCTTTATCATCGAGCTCATGAATATTAAAAAGCATATAATGCTTGAAATTCTTTTGCTCAGTGCTATTTAGGAACAAGCTACTAGAAATTTTCCCCATGATCGAAGCTGTATAAGGAAAAACAAAAATACTGGCTAAGTTAATTCCAGCTTGAAAAGTAGCTTCCGCGAAACTATATATGTTGCGAGTTGATTGAGCTAATAAAGAAGGAACTTCATCACCAAAAAAATCTAAAAGAGCTCTGGTAACAGATCCCCTCGAAGCAATCCATTCTATAGTTGCTTGATATTGATCAGATAAATTTGTTTTAGTATCCTCAACTGCTGTAGAAGTTTCTACTTCTTTAGGTTGGGAATTATTTGGTTTTGGTTCTAGAGAAGAATTTTTGTTTGCACAAGGAGTTTGAATATTGGCTGGAATATCTATACGCGAATTTATATTCGGTGTGGTGGCAATATTCATTTAAACGCTAACGGAAATCCATGATCTTTTTTAGGACTTTTAATTGAATCACACAATGAAGCTATACGTAAAGATCATTGCCAGATAACACG
>CAYQSL010000164.1:0-3984 GCA_964420165.1 uncultured Gammaproteobacteria bacterium
GACTTTTGGACTTCATCTAGCATATCTTGTGAATCTAAGTATAGAGATTCAGCTTCCTCGAAATCAGCAGTATCTCCTTGATCTAATTCAAGACCAGCTTCTGCAAACTTGGAAAAGGCTTGGGATACCTTATAGTATTTGTCAATTTGAGGATCTTTATAACTTTTCTTTTCCGTAGAGAAATAATCCAAAGATTCTTTCATGTTGTATTTCACATCATTCCAAGAATCTTCTTCTAAGGACTTAAGACTTTTCTTTAAAACTAATAGATAATCATTCACTCTCTCAGTTTCTGTTTTTGCAACTGGAGCTTTTTCTTCTTCAACTGCAACTTTAGCTTTTAGTTCAGTAGCTTTCTCTTCTGGAGCAATTTGGTTTTCAAGTTTAGCTTTCTGTTCAGCTACCTTTGCTTCTGCTTGAGCTTTAACTTCTTGTTTTTTAGCTTCTACTTTGCTAGCAGCTTCAGTTTTAATTGGTTCTGCTACTAATTTTGTTTTAGCTTTAGGTTCTTCTTCCTCGTCTAAATCTTCTTCGCTTTCCAGATCTTCATCTGCTAAATCTTCATCTTCATCAAGAAGTTCTACGACACCTTCTTTTACATCAGGAAGATTTTTCCCCTGAGCAATAATTTCTTTTTCTGCTTGAATTTCTTTTTCTAACTTAGCTTGCTCTTCTTTAAGAGCAATAGCTTTCTCTTCCGCTTTGGCTTTCAATTCAGCTTCCTTAGCTAGTTTCTCTTGAAGATCTTTTTCTTCTGCGATTTGCTGGTTAGCTTCTTTCTTAGCTAATTTTTCTTGCTGTTGAATAGCTTTTTCTTGAGCTAGTTTTTCTTTTTCAAGCTTGCGTTCAGCATCACTCGCTAGCTTTTCCTGCGCTGCCTTTTCTTTTGCGATTTTACGTTGATTATCACGTGCAGCTTTCTCTATTCCGAGCTGCTCTGCACGCTCTCTACGTGCAACTTCCTTGGCGATCTTCTCTTCTTTAAGTTTTTCTTGGCGAATTCTGTTTTCAGTTTCTTTTGCAACTTTTGCACGCGCTGCTCTCTCTTCACGAGCTTGTCGTTCAATTTCTTTGGTAGCTTTTTCTTGTGCTAACTTTTCTGCGCGAGCTTGGCTTGCTTGCTCTTCTGCTAATTTTCTTTGTTCAAGTCTATCTTGTTGAATTTTAGCTTCCGTCTCTTTGAGAATTCTTTCTTGTTCAAGTCTTTCTTCGTGAGCTTTGCGCAAAGCTTCTTCTCTAGCAATTCTTTCTTGGCTTGCTTTTAAAATCTCAGCTTCAATTGCTGCGTTTGTTTCATTTGGCACTGTTTCAATTACTGGTTCAGTAGCTTGAGTAGGAGTTTTAGCTTGGCTTCTTTGTGCTTCTCTAAAACGGGTTGGGGTTGGGCTTGAAGTCACTGTTGGTTTACTAGGTGTTTCAGCCGGTACAGGAGTTACAGGAGCTTTAGTTGTTTGCGCTTCACTTGTTTGTGAATTTTGCTGTTCTCTTGCACGGGCTTTTTCTAATAGATGTTGCATGCGAGCACTTCTAAAAGTCTCAGCTGCTTGAACATTCAATGCAAAAAAACTATTTAAAAAAATCAAAACGAAAAATTTACTTGCACGCACTAGTTTTTTAGAAGCCATATCAATAAATATAATAGATTAGGAAAGAATCTCGCTTAATTTTTTCAAGATAATCGACGAGTTGCATTAATGTAAACTTATAAAGATGAATACAGAAATAGAAAGCAAACTTGATGCATTACTGAAAGAGCCTGAACAAGCTTTAAATCCATCAAGGCATGAATTCTTACTTGCCAATCAAACTTATAGCCAAATAAGCAAATATCTTGGAACTAGTAAAAAAATTATCCTGCCTATTGGTAGTACAGAACAACATGGGCCCGATGGAATTTTAGGAATAGATCATATTACTGCAACTGGCATTGCATATTTGGTTTCTAAAGTCACTGGTGTTTTGTGTATGCCCCCACTGAACTATGGAATGGCAATGCATCATCTAGGTTTCCCTGGCACTATTGCTCTGAGACCAACTACATATATCAATGTCATTATGGATGTTGTGAAAAGCCTATATAGACATGGCTTTAGGGAGCTCATAATCATTAATGGTCATGGTGGCAACAAAGCTCCTTTCACTAATGCACTTGCTGAACTTGATGACGCGCATGCAGAGATGGATTTTAAATTTATTAATTGGTGGGTAATGCCTGGTCTTGAAAAAAATATTATTCACAAATACTTTGCAGAGAAAGAAGGCTATCATGCAACACCTACAGAAATTTCTGTGGCTATGGCATTGGTTCCAGATTCAATGGTTATGCCGGTTTCATACAAATGTCCGCAGAAAGAAGTTAAAAATGAAAACGTTGCTTGGGTAATGCCAAATAAATTTAAAGATTACTATCCTGATGGAGTAATGCGCGCTGATCATTCTGGCTCAACTGCTGCAATAGGTTTAGAAGCTTTAAGGCAAGCGGTTTTAGAGATAGTCGGTATTATATAATTTTTACAAAAGCCTATCATAAAAGCTCCCAGATGCTAGGCTTGCGAGAACTGAGGAAGCGGAGTTTACTAACTGTAAATGAGCGACTGAAGGGCGAGCGCAACAACGCAGATGGGACTTTTAGGACAGGCTTTTAATGTAATTTAGAAACATCTAGGACTAGATCTTCACGTAGTTTGTTTTGAGCATGATCAGCATTGAGAATCGGATCTTTCTCTCTAAATTTACGATGCCACCACTCAGTAAAGGCTTCTACAACTACAGGTTCGAATTGTGTACCAGAAAATCTTATAACTTCTTCAAGTCCTTCTTCTGGCGAGCGCGCAGGCATATAAACTCTGTTAGTAGTCATTGCATCATAGGCATCAGCTACACTGGTGATTTTTGCAATAAAAGGAATATCATCACCAGATGCTCCATGTGGATAACCTTTACCGTCGATTCTTTCATGGTGAAATAAAATTGGTTCGAGACAACGTTTGAGACTTGGAATTTGCGAAATGATATTTGCTCCAAGAATTACATGTGTCTTCATGATGGTGTATTCTTCTAAACTTAAAGAAGAAGGTTTAAATAAAACGTCATCCTTGATTCCGATTTTGCCAATGTCATGAAGTAAAGCTCCACCTTCAAGATTGAACCTGTCATCTTCATGAAGATTGAACATTCCACCTAAATCTTTAGAAATTTTAAAAACTCTATAACTATGGCCGCTCGTATAGGGATCTTTGATCTCTAATGCGTAAATTAATGCTTTGGCGATATTATAAAATTCTTCGTGCTGCATCAATACCCCTAGTCCTTACTACTTAATATTATGTCTCATATTTTAAGAAATTATTAAGCTTATCATTAGACGGTAAATTATATTAACTTGTTCCCCATTTTTGGGGTCGCACCCCCGCCTATTAGCCTTAATTCTAAATAAGCCCCGAATCTATGGGTTTATTTGAAACAAAGGCTAATAGGCGGGGGTGCGACCCCAAAACTTGGTTTTATACTAATAGATAGGAAATGTATTTTTTGAAAAAGAATTTCAAATATTTAATTGCTCTAACACTGATCTGTATTAATAGCTTCACTTTACCAAGTGCGGCTGCAACGATTTTAAAATCTGATATTGCTCGTTTGATTAATGAGGGGATGAATTATCACAACAACAGAAATTATTTGCTTGCTATCCAATCCTTTGAACAGGCGCATCAATTAGATCCAGAAAATCCGCAGATCCTAGCCAATCTCAGTATTGTTCATAACAATTATGGAAAGTACCTTGCAGAAAGAACTGACGGTAAAGGTGCTGCAAGAGAATTTAGAAACGCTCTTTATTACAATACCGGAAATGCAGTAGCTCGTTCTAATCTAGAGTTCAAGCTTAAAGAAATGAATATCGATGCTACGGATTATACAAAAAGAATCCAAGAAGCTCGCAGAGAGAGAACTGAAGAGAATTTTTATGCTGCAATCTCTGAGTTG
>CAYQSL010000165.1:0-3984 GCA_964420165.1 uncultured Gammaproteobacteria bacterium
TTTTAATTTATTCTGCTTTTCAATTGCCAAGGCTCTGTCAAATCCTTTTGCCAATTGCTTTAATCTGGCTATTTGCCTATTCATATATGAAACGAATTAGTTTTCTTTCACATCTTTTTCTGGGTACTACACTTGGTGGCGCTACTCTCGGTGCTTGGATCGCCGTAACTAATGCAGTTGATAATCTTGCACCAGTTTACTTATCACTTGCTGTAGTCTTCTGGGTTTGTGGTTTCGATATCATTTATTCGACTCAAGACTGTGACTTTGATCGTAAGCATAAGCTACATTCAATTCCTGCAAAATTCGGCATAGATAAAGCAATTAAAATTTCTCGCTTCTGTCATTTGCTTACACCAATATTCCTCTATCTTTGTGGAGAGGTTTTAGGCTTGGGTCTTTATTACAAAGTTGGAATCCTAGGAGTAATTGCTGCAAGTATTTATGAACAGAAGCTAGTAAAACAAGGCAAAATCGAAGCAGCTTTCTTTACTGTTAATAGCTGGGTTTCCGTGTTGATCCTGCTTACTGTAATTATGGATTTAATACTTTAAACTACAACAAAGGCTATTTTTTCAAGCATAATATTCCTTAGTGCTCCCTTACCTCAAAAAATACTCTCTGCAATATTTCTTTGGCACTTGTCTCTTAGTACTGGTAAATTTGCTTGCCGCTTATATCCCACAGCTTATAAAAAAATCAGTTGATAAGTTGCAAATTTTTGCCGAGAAATTAAACGCCATAAATATTGCAAGCGAACTTAGGCATGAAATTCTAATTTCAATTGCCCTTATTACAGTTATGGCAATTGTTATGGCACTAGTAAGAATTGCTTCAAGGCAAGTTCTTTTTGGTATTGGTAGAAATGTAGAGTTTGATCTCAAAAAAGATATTTTTAATCACTTAGTTGCCATGCCTCCAAGTTTTTTTGCAAAGCGTAGGACGGGAGATTTAATTTCCATCATCTCTAATGATGTGCAGTCGATTCGCTCGCTAGCTGGATTTGCCATGCTCAATATAGTTAACACAGTGATTGCTTTTGCAATTATTCTACCGATGATGTTTCATCTGCATTTTCAATTGACAATTTTCTTTTTGATCTCTATACCGCTTGTCATTATATTTATTATTCTTCTGAGCTATCGTATTAAGAAATTTCAAGAAGCAGTACAAATCCAACTTGGTGAGATTAGTAATTTTATTGAACAAAATCTTAGCGGCATTCACATCATAAAAGCCTTTGCTCAAGAGGATTCTGAGATCAAGCGTTTTGAAGGATATAATGACAAACTAAAAGATGTAAATATCAAACTTGTTGCATATCGCAGTTTGATTGGTCCAGTGATGCGTGTCGTAGCATCGATTGGTTTTATTCTTCTACTTTATATAGGTGGTAAATCAGTGATTGCAGGCAGTTTTAGTCCTGGGGATTTTACAGCGTATGGCTTATACATTCAGCGTTTGATCTGGCCGATTGCGACTTTAGGTTGGTTGATTACACTTGTTTATCGCGCTCAAGTAAGTGAGAAAAGAATTAATTCAATTCTTCATGAAAAGCCAAGTATTTTTGATCATGCTGATGCTGTTGATAAAAAAACTTTTGATCATGAGATCAAATTGAATTTATTAAATGCAGAAATTCCTAAAGGTATTAACCTTGCCATTGTCGGTACTATTGGTTCTGGTAAAACTATTCTGGCGCAGAAATTAATGCACCTGAAGGAGCTACATGATGGCGAGATCTCTATAGATGGCATTGACATTAAACATATAAAACTCAATTCACTACGGACTTTGATCAATATGGTACCGCAAGAGAATTTTCTTTTTGCAACTTCTATTCGTGAAAATATTGCCTATGCCAAAGACCTTTCAGAGGCTGAAGTTATTAATTTAGCTAAGCTAGTAAATATCTATGATGAGGTAATGAAATTTCCAGCTGGCTTTGATAGTGTGGTTGGTGAAAGAGGCATTACCCTCTCTGGTGGTCAGAGACAGAGGCTCTCTATAGCGCGCGCACTGGCTTTGGATCCAGAGATTTTGATTCTTGATGATGCATTGAGTAGTTTAGATGATTTAAATGCAAGAGAAATTCTTGGCAATATTCTCAAGCTTAGGAAAGGAAAGACTACTATCTTTATAACTCACAAGATCTCGATTACAAACTCCTTTGAGCGAATCTGGGTTATGGATAAAGCCCAGATCGTAGAGCAGGGTAATTACGAGAAGCTTGCGAAGTGTGAAAAATCACTTTTCCAAGATTTACTTAAAAAAACGGAAGGAGGAGAAAAATAATGCAAAAGCTTGTACAAAACAATTTGCAGAATATAAAAATTCTCTATCCATATATGAAACCTTATCTTTGGAAAATGATTTTGGTTTTACTTATAGTGCCAATTGGTTCGTTTACTTTTTCAGTGCAACCAATCATTATCCAAAAAGCAATTGATGGTCCACTGCGTGTTGCCGACTATTCACAACTTTGGGTTTATTCTTCGTGGCTCGCGGTAATGGTTTTTGTAAACTTCATTACTCAGATTGTTCAATTTTGGATTATGAGTGAAGTCGGACAGAATGTCGTAGCAAATGCTCGTTTTGATTTATTTAGGCATCTTGAAAAGCTTTCTTTGAGCTTCTTTGACCGGACTCCTGTAGGCAGGTCTGTTTCACGAATTACAAGTGATATGGAGCAATTAGCTGAAAGTTTTTCTGGTGGTGTAATTCTTATTATTCTTGATTTCTTTAATATCATTGGCATTTTGATTTTTATGACTTATTTGAATTGGCAGCTTTCATTAGTTATAGGATTTTTCCTGATACCGATTCTTCTATTGAATAATCATTATCAAAAAGTTTTTCGTGAATCTAACTTTAAATCTAGGCAAGAACTTTCTAAATTGAATTCATTCCTACAACAAAACATCGTAGGAATTTTTGTTGTGCACGCACTTAATAGTCTTGATAAGAGTATGAAAAAGTTTTCTGAGTTCAATAAATCTTACTTTAAGGCTAATGATGTAAATATCAAAGCGGATGCTCAGCTCTCTGCTTTTACTGAACTTGTATCTTTGCTTGCGATTGTTGCATTGATCTTGATAGGAATGTTTATCATTCAGTCTAAGACTGAGTTACTAAGCATTGGTATCTTAGTAGCTTTCGTTCAATATACACAGTCACTATTTGAACCAATTCGTAATTTAAGTGATCGTTTTACTATTGTGCAATCTGCTTTTACTTCACTTGAGAGAATTAATGAATTGAAGTCAGAGGAGATTGAGGTGAAGGATCCTTTACAGCCCGTGCCGTTAGTTATAAGCAAGGGGGGGTGCCACGTCGCTACCGCTCCTCGCAATGACGGCAATATTTCTGGCGCTCCTCACGATGACGTCCCACTAATCGAATTCAAAAACGTCTGGTTTAAATACGAAGGCATTAAATCCGAAGAGAACACAGAAGAAAAAGCTCCAGAAAATGAATGGGTGCTACAAGGAATTAATTTCTCGATGAAAGCTAGTCAGAAAGTAGCTTTCATTGGTAGAACTGGCTCGGGTAAAAGTACCATTATTAAATTACTCACTCGCCTTTATGATCCGCAACAAGGTGAGATTCTCATCAATGGTATTAATCTAAAAAACTTTAGACAAGATGATATCCACGACCAAATTTCTGTGATTCACCAAGACTCTTATATATTTGCTGGGAATTTGATTGAGAATATAAAACTCAATCGTCCAGAAAAAGATCTTGACCTCAATCTTGTAAGTCCAATTCTTGATACTACGACTTTGCCGCGAGATATTCTTCTAAGTGAAAGAGCAAGTAATATTTCTTCAGGTGAGCAGCAAGTCATTAATTTTGCAAGGGCACTTGTGAGTAAACCTGAGATTGTAGTTTTAGATGAAGCCACTGCCAAAATCGATATTCATACCGAAAAAAGAATTTATAGTATTCTCGATCATTATTTAGAAAAGCGACGTGCCATAA
>CAYQSL010000166.1:0-3596 GCA_964420165.1 uncultured Gammaproteobacteria bacterium
AGGGTTTTGCTTTTAATCAATTCTTGTAAATATCTAGCCGTACTCTGAGCAACTAATGCTGCTTGGTTATAAGTTCGGCTTTTGAGTCTTTGCTGATGTAATGGTACGGCAGTGAAGTAGAGATTGATTCTTTTATTTTTATCGAGCTTAGGTTTTCCTATTGGATTAAGGGCAGTGTCGCTGAGTATGAGACTGAGATTCTCTCTAATGTAGCTGTAGAGTTCTTTTGACCAGAATTTTTTGTAGTAAGGTTTGCGATATTTAAAATCTTTTATAAGTCTTTTACTAAGCTTGTTATAAATGCAGGTAAAAAATATTTTTGGATAAACTATAGGATCTACATCTTGAAGAAGTGCATCAAGCTCCATGAAACTAAAATCTAGATATTTTTTAGATTCCTTGAAACTTACTCTGAGTGTGCGATAGCAGGCGCGGCAAAAGAATTTATTCCTAAAATCTGCACTGCTTTTTCTACAGCCATAGCAAAGTCTGGTAGAGAATCCGTCTAGAAGTGAATCAAAAACCCCTTCACTAAAGAGTCTTAGCTTTTTGAAAATTTAAATGTCCCCCGACTTTTAATTTGTAGCAAGGAGCTTTTAAAAATGAAAGGGGTCGAAAGTACTTTTTTACTCATCAAAGAGCAGTTTTAAAGTCACAATGTGATCTTCATATGGATTCAGCTTCATTACGTTTGGAGCAAATTAAGTTCGTTTTGAATTACGCTTCGCGCTTCTAAAATTCTACTAAAACCTTTAATTTAGGTAACTTCGCAACTTACTAATTTGCTTACCAAGCTCCATTTGCTTCGTCTCATATTACGATCAATATTGTGTCTTTAAAAGCGCTCTTTTAGATTTTAATGAGTATATAAGAACTATTTTTTAGTTTTATTAACAAACGGCAAGCTAGCAAAGCTACCAAACGAACAAAGCAAGCAACAAGAAATTATATTCACTATTGCAAAGACAAAATTAAAAGTTGGACCAAGTTCTTCCATAAACTGAAACTCTTTCTGTGAGTGCATTCTCATGCTCTTGTTCACGGTATCAATAATTTCTTTTTGTACATTTACGTCTTGTATCTTAAGTAAAAATACTAAGGTAAGTACAGCACCCACTACAACCCCAGTACCAATGCCTAGGACTAGAACATCAAAAGCTCTGACTTCTTTGTAGGTGTCTTTAAATTCTTTTTTGAAAAACAATACTGCTAAAATTCCACCGATGAAATATGTAATTAATGGCAGTCCGATAATAGGCAGAACTATCAGAAGATTTAATGCTAAAACTACTGCAGAAGCTAAGAGAATAGGTCTAAAATAAGGATCCATAATTAGTTCTTTACTGGAGTCTTAGACCAGCTTTTATAAATTGTCCTTGCTGACTCCGGATAGAACCATTTTACCAATTGACCACTATTTCCAAGTTTAAAATTGCCTGAACCAACATTGATATCAAATGCACCTGCATTACCAGTTGCTAAAACAAAACCAACCTCGTCTTTTAAATCAAGCGCTGATATGGCTTGATCAGGAGAAACATCACCTTCATATAGAACTTTTTTCGAGCCCACACCAATGATTTGCACCCAGGCTTTGTCTTTAACGCCTATTTTAACGTTATAAGCCCCACTGCCTCGAGTAATGGAATGTCTTCTTACTGGTGCTGCTGGAGCTGGAGTGGGTTCGCTAACGATAGTAGGAGCGTTTATTTCTTCTACTTTTGTTGCTTCTATTTCTACAGCACTATGAAGAGCACCATTGGAGTTCAAAGTTGAACCATTGATTTTTTCAGCTTTAACTTTTGTATCTTTGTCTTTCTTCTCTTTCTCGTCAGATTTTTTATCTTTTTTATCTTTGTCTTTTTCTTCTTCTGATTCTTCTTTATCTTTGATTGGATTAAGTTTGCTGAGAAGATCAAAGAAATTATTAGAAGGTTTTACATCCACAGGTTCGCTACTTAATACTGGACTGTACTCATAGTCTTCATTTGCTTTGTTTACAACTATCCAAACACAAAGAATAATCAATAAAGCAAGCATTATATAGAGGTGATAAATTTTAAAATATTTACCGTCTCTAATTCCTTCGCCTGAATTAATTTCTTGTACATCAATAATTGTTTGTACGATAAAGTCACCTTCATTAGAGCGATATTGATTAATCACTTCTTCAGGATTTGGGACTTTTAAAGTTCTAAGTAATTTATTGAGATAGCTAACAAGAAAAGTATCTTCTGGTAATTCTGCTCTGTTAGCATTTTCTATATTTAAAATATGTTTTGATGAAACTCTTGATTCAAGAGCAAGTCCATCAATACTTAAGCCAAGACGTTCTCTTGCCGTTCGTATTAAAGAGCCAATTTCTTTAAGGGGATCTTTTGTCATCAATAATGTCTATAATATAATTTTTGGTTGGATTTGCAGCTCTGAGCCCTTTACTAATAGAATATTCGCCAGCCCAATTAGTTCCTTAGAAGAATCTAAGCATTGCAAATAGCTTTCCTCACCATTGCAATTGATGAACCTGTGAAAATCCTCACTTCCTTTGTCAAGATAAATAGTACGACCCTGCTGTAAAGCAACAATGTCTTGACGCTGAAAACTTAAAAGAGGTAAATCGATGAATTCTCCAGATTTCTGTACGAGATCATCTACCACTAATCCTTCGGCAAGGTCCTCAAACCTTACAGAGGATTCTATATTAAAGCCATTAGACTCAAGTCTGCGAAGTTTGGTTAAATGACCGCCTAGGTCACGAGCAATAGATCTTATATAAGTCCCTTCTCCGCATGTAACTTCAAAAGTTGCTTTAGGAAAATTAAAATCAACAAGTTTGATTTCATGAATAGTTACTTGTTTTGATTTAATCTCCTCAAGTTTAAGGTCTTTGCCTTCTCGCATTAATTCATAAAGTTTTTTGCCATTGACCTTCTTAGCGCTATATAAAGGAGGAGTTTGGTCTATAGTGCCTTGGAATTTTTTTAGTCGTTCGCTGAAAGTCGCTTGGTCAATGATTTCTAGATTTTTTTCTAAACATTCTCCAGTGAGATCGTCGGTATCTGTAGTAAAGCTCAAATCAATCTCCGCAGAATATTGTTTTGATTTTTTAAGAAAACGTATTAGCCTGGTTGCCGAACCGATTGCCATTGGTAGTACACCAGTTGCAAATGGATCTAAGGTTCCTGCGTGACCAATTTTTTTGATCCCTGTAAGTTTTCTTAGCTTAGCTACGACATCATGTGAAGTCCAGCCTTCAGGTTTGTCTATATTTATAAATCCAGTTAGTTCTTTAGTTGTCGTCACTTTGTTCTTTATTTATTTTGTCTTCATTTACAGTTCTTTCGATTAAACCAACCATATCCACTGCTTTGCTTAAAGCGTCAGTAGCTATGAAAATCAATCTAGGAGCATATCTCAAGTTGAGCTTTCTGCCAACAATACCTCTTAAATATCCAGCACTCTCATCAAGGGCTGCTTGAGTGCCTTTGCCACCAACATCAGCATCATCTTTTGTCATTACTGAGTAAATTACTCGTGCACTGCTCAGGCTTGAATTAAGATCCACATCAACAATAGAAATAAATTGATCTAATCTA
>CAYQSL010000166.1:3606-3981 GCA_964420165.1 uncultured Gammaproteobacteria bacterium
TTTGATTCCACCTTGTTGGATTAAGTTAGCTAATTCTCTTTGAATAGCTCTTGAAACTTTTTCTCTTCGTTCGTAACTCTTCTTCATGACGCAGATATCTCGTTGTTAGCTAAGTTTATAACTTAGTTCTGGCAATCTCTTTTATAGTCCAGCATTCTACAATGTCACCTTCTTGTAAATCATTGTATTTCTCAAAGCTTAAACCACACTCGAAGCCTTCTTTGACTTCTTTGGCATCATCTTTAAAGCGTCTTAGATAGTCAACTTTACCTTCGTAAATTTTTGCACCATCTCTAAATACTCTCGCTATTTCATTTCTTAAAATCTTACCCTCGGTAACGTATGAACCGGCGATCTTACGGTTATCAATAGCAA
>CAYQSL010000167.1:0-3969 GCA_964420165.1 uncultured Gammaproteobacteria bacterium
ACGAGTATTATTTTGGGCTGCGCGCCTTTGTTGAAAAAGAAAATAGTTGAGACGGATTATATCATCTCCGATTCCAAATCAGGCGTAAGCGGCGCTGGGAGAACTCCTGTGCAAGCGCTTATGTTTACTGAAATAGCTGTCAATAGTTTCAGGCCGTATAAGGTAAATTTTCACAGGCATATGCCTGAGATAGACCAGGAGTTAAGCAGTTTGAGCGGAGCAAAGGTAGAGGTGAATTTTACCCCGCATCTTGTCCCTATGGAAAGAGGGATATTAAGTACTATTTATTTGCGATCATCTTTATTGTTTTCGATGTAGAGTTTGTTTTCCTCATGCCATGGGCAACTCTTTTCAATGCGACACCAGCTGGAAGCCGCATTTTTATTATCATTGAAGCTTTTGTTTTTGTTGGTATTTTGATGTTTGGTCTGATTTATGCCTGGTCGAAAGGCGCCCTTAACTGGAATCAAGAATAGGCGACGTCATCCTCAGATCGCGCAGCGAGCTGGGGATCCAGGCTTACCAATAATTTTTAGCAAACTGGATCCCCAAGCCTTTTAGGCTTGAGGATGACGGACTTAATACATTGCTTTCAACTTCTCTAAAAGATCTTCTGTTCTAGGACGGAGTCTATAATCAGGATTCACAAAAGCATATCTCAATGTCATCCACTCATCAACAATGAAAGTCGCTGGCAATGGTAGTTGATAAGAGACATCAGCATTCTTGATTGAAGGCATTAAACCTAAATCACTAAGCAGATTACTATTTTCATTTTTGTAGACTAAGTTGTAATGTTCAGCTACACGATTACCTCTATCGCTAAGAACCTCGAATTGCAAACCATTGCGCTCCATTGTGTTCAAGCAGTAATCAGGCTTTTCACAAGAGATTGCAAAGACCTTTACTCCAAGTGCTTTTATTTCATTTAAATTTTTTTGCAAACTTCTTAATTGCAAATAGCAGTATGGGCTCCAGCCGCCTCTAATAAAGACCAAAACTGCTTTGCCGGTTTTCACCTCTTCTTTGAGCGAAAACCATTTACCGAAGGCGTTAGGCAAAATAAAGTCGGGTGCCTGGTCGCCACTATTTAGAAATTTCTCTGAAATACTTGAATACTTTAGTATGTCTAAAGTTTGCAGTATGCCATTGAATTTTTTATGATTTACGTTTCCGAGTAGTTCATCACGAAGAGAGACCATTCTCTCTTCGACTTTCCTGTTTGCCATTTTCCCTCCAAAGAAAAATACCTTGACCCTAAATTCGATGTTGTTATCTATAAAAAGCGCAGGGCAAAATAAAATTACTGTATTACTTAATTAGATTTTAGAATTCTCTGATCAACTTTTTTAATCAAGTGTATTTGTATAAGAAATACAGGGATTTTAATTTTAGATAATAATTCCAAATATTCTTACCTTAAAAAAACTTAAACTAAATCAAACAAAAAAATAGACTTCTTTCAAAGCCAGCGGTTTTGTAAAAAGAAGTCCTGAAAAAAAGGGAGAATATGAGTCTATCGTATGAAGAGTTAGAAGCCTTAGTTGCTGTTGTAGAGCATGAGAGCTTCAGGGCAGCAGCCAAGAAAGTACATAAGTCGCAATCATCAATTAGTTATTCAATTGCTAATTTAGAAAAGAAGTTAAAAACACAAATTTTTTATCGAGCTAACCAAAAAGTCAGTTTAACTGATGCTGGACGTGTGGTTTATAACAAAGCTTTGAGTATTTTAAAGATTAATAGCGAAATTTATGAATTTAGTGAACTTGCAAATAAAGGTGTGGAAACTAAGATTAACTTAGTGCTTACTGCCACAACTCCAACGCCAGTTCTAATTACGGTTTTGCGAGAGTTTAATGAAAGATTTCCGCAAACGCAAATTGAACTAAGATACACAACCCATGAAGAGCCTGTGGATTTGCTATTGAAGCGTGAAGCTGATCTAGTAGTTAGTTCTAGTAGGGTTTATGTCGATGGTCTCGATAGAATCAAATGGGTAAGCATGGATTTTATTGCAGTAACTTCACCGCAACATCCAGCTGGGCTTGAAGGTATTACTGAAGAAGATCTCTACTCGCTTACTAATTTAGTTGTTGGCGGTAGAAAAACTTTAGAGAAAAAAGTTTCAGAAGCAATTCTAGAAAATGCAAATGTTTGGCATGTTACAGATTTTTTGATTAAGCGAGAACTTCTGGTTAATGGTTTAGGTTGGGGCTTTATGCCTAAGATGCTTATCACTAGAGAGCTTGAAGAAGGCTTGTTAATTCCAGTACCAGCTAAAGCACTTTTGATTAAACAGCTTGATGTGGTTAAAGTTAAGTCAGGATTTATTGGTCCTGCTACAACCTATCTCTGGAATCTATTTGCAAAACACGGTGATAATCAAATCAATCAAGAGTTGGCTGAAAATTTACTGAATAGCTATTTACCTGAGGAATTGAAACAAGAATGGTAAGGCGTCCCTTCGGGACAGGTTACGCTACGCTGGTTGCGTTCCACTGCTTGCGCTTCGCTGCATGTTTTCTATGTATTTCGCTAGTACATCCACTTCAAGATTCACTTTAGTGCCAGACTGAAACGCACTGATATTGGTCATTTCCCAGGTCTTAGGAATAATGCACACAGTTAAATCCTTAGCTGTGATTGAAGCCACAGTTAAGCTGATGCCATTGATAGTAATCGAACCTTTATGAATTATATATTTGCCAAGTGTTTGTGGAAATGAAATAGTAACTTCATAGCTACCATCTCTATTCTCTATAGAAACTACTTCACCAACTCCATCTACATGTCCTTGAACAATATGACCACCGAGTCTATCACTAAGTCGCAAGCAACGCTCTAAATTAATGCGAGTACCAACTTTATAATCGTTGAAATTAGTAAGTTGCAGTGTCACTTCAATTGCAGTAACTGTGAAGCTTTTAGGGCTAAGTTTTACGACAGTTTGGCAAACGCCATCTAAAGCAATACTATCTCCAAGTTTTAAATCATCTAAAACTGTTTGACACTCTACTTCGATATGAAGATTAGAACCTTCACGATTAAGATTTTTTATGGTGCCAAGTTCTTCAATTAGACCTGTGAACATTTATATAAGTTTGGCAGTTTTGATATGAACTGGATTAGAAGTACCATCAGAACCAGGAGATGGAGGTACATTCTCACTCATGATTTTGTTGACTACATCCATGCCTTCAATAACTTGACCGAAAACTACATAGCCATAAGGATCAACACCACCAGGGTTTAATGCTGGTAATGGAGCTAAGTCAATGAAGAACTGTGAGCTAGCTGAATCAGGATCATTAGTTCTTGCCATTGCAAGCATCCCAGCTTTGTCATGTCTTAAATTGTTTTTCTCGTGTTTGATAGTGCGTTGTTTGCCAGTAGCAGGGTCAGTAAAGCCACCCATACCGTTACCTAGAGGGCAACCACCTTGAATTACAAATCCTCTTATAAGTCTGTGGAAAGTGATTCCGTTATAGAAACCTCTTTCTACTAAGTCTTTGAAATTGCCAGCTGTAATAGGAGCTTCTTCCATAAAGAGTTTGATTTTGATAGGACCTTTCTCGGTATCCATTAATACTATTGTTTCTTTTTTCTCTTCTGGTTGTGACACTATTGCTCCTTTAGTTTCTGTTGTAGTTGAAGTTTTTTCTGTTGTTGTAGTCGTAGTAGTTGTTGCAGGGATCAAAGTTTTTTGGATCTCATTTAATTTGGTTTTAGCAGTTTCTAAAACATGATCAGCTTTATCTTTGATTGGAGTAATCTTTGAACCACTTTGCTCACTAACAGTTAAAGTCTTAGTTTGAACCGTTGTACTCGTCGGGCTTGTTTGTAGAGAACTATTTTTACTAGTTGTTGTACTTATTGCTGCTTGTACTCCAGTGCAAATAGGTAAAGCCAAGGACAAAGCAAACATATTTATTGCAAGCTTTCTAAAACCATTTTTTTTAGTCATAAATT
>CAYQSL010000168.1:0-3927 GCA_964420165.1 uncultured Gammaproteobacteria bacterium
AACGCCATCGACGGACTTGCTCGTATTATCCAGAATCCACCGAATCTAATTATTCTTGACTTGATGATGCCTAACTTAGATGGTTTCACAGCTTGTCAAAGACTTAGACAGAACGACAAAACTAAGGACATTCCTGTTTTGATGTTAACTGCTCTAAGCAGAACTGAAGACAAAGTAACTGGCTTTGATTCAGGAGCTGATGACTATTTAACTAAGCCATTTGAGCTTTCAGAATTATACGTTAGAGTAAGAGCTCTTCTAAGAAGATCTGGTTCAATCACTCTTTCTCAATCAATTCCAGAAATTCTTCACTCTGGCGAAATCACTTTAATGCCTGAGTCTCGTGAAATCAAAATCGAGAGTCGCATTATAAGACTTACGCCAATTGAGTTTGAAGTTCTTCATTGCTTAATGCAAAACCACGGTCAAACAGTTTCTCCAGGAACTTTACTTAAAGAAGTTTGGGGATACTCACCTGAAGATGATGTAGACACTATTAGAGTTCACATCAGACATTTAAGATCTCGTATCGAGATTGGTGAGAAAAAATACATCAAAACCGTTTACGGTGGTGGCTACCAATTAATCCCTGATGGTTTCGTTAAACACGGAACTCCAGTGGAAGCGTAATAATTCTCAAACCAAAACCAAATCAACACATTAAACAGCTCCTTATGGGAGCTGTTTTTTTTAGTAGCTTATCAAATACTCATCGTTAAAGGCTTTGAGCTTAGTTTTAATTAATTCTTCTGCTGCATCACGAAGACTAGCTGTTGAGGCATCAAGCTGTACACCATTAAAATTTCTACTGGTGCCGTCTCCTATTTCTAAGATACAAGCAACATCATAAGGGTCCTTCTGTGTATGCCCTGTATATTTCATAGTAAAATATTGCAACTTATCATTATGTTTTAAATGCAATTGTATTGTGTCGGTAGGATAAGCGTCAGGCGGACTAATTTCCCTGTTGAGTAGAATGGCATTAACGATAGTTCCTTCCTTAATCACAGTTTGAAGTTCTTCCAAAGTTAATATTTCAGGTGTTTGAAACGGCTGATCATGTTTAAGATCAAAGTCCCATAATTGCTGGAATAGATCTTGATTATTTTTTAAATCAACTGTAGCTCTTAACTCTTCACCTTTAATAGATGCTGAAATTTTATAATTTCTATGTTCATTTAAGCCTACTATACCTGGGCTAATAATTTTGATCTCGGTATTGCCAACTTTAATAACTTTTATAAGATTGCCTTCTTGATGAGTAAGTTCAGGTTGTTTCCCGTTAGCAAACGCATTTACCAAAAGGCTTTTAAGCTTAACAGTACTTTCTTCCTTTAGCCACTGCTGACCTTCTTGAGTTTCAGCAAGAGCTTGCGTCAAATCGTTAGGAAGGGAAGGAAGCTTTCCATTTTTAGGTGTAAGTTGTTTGAATAATTCTTTAGCTGTCTCTGCTATCCAACCGAGGCTACAAAAAGTTTTTTCACTAACAGCTTCTTGACCTAAAAATTCTTTTTTAGTAATCCCACTTGCTGCTAAAAGCATAGCTTTCATTCTTTGGTCAGAAAGGTTTGCATCTCCAGTAAGATTGTTATTCATTACTGTATGAAGTTGCTGACCAGCTCTAATCGAAAACGGTTTTGATAATGTTGCCTCAATTGCCATGGAGCTTATCTTACAACCCTGCATTATCTTAGGTCAACAAAATAACAAAAGAAAACCCCGGGCAATGCCGGGGTTAAATGAATTTTGTATTTTGATTCATCGTTGAATCGCTCTTAATTTTGGTTATTAGCCATTGGTTCCAAACAGTTTACCATCCAAAATAAATAGGATTGCTGATAAACCAATTAGTCCATAGATAACGGTTGCGATTATTCCTAATCCACCAAATAGAACTTGAACTAGATCTACATGTAGGATTCCGTAAAGTCCCCAGTTTAATCCACCAATCACTAGCAGAATTGAAGACAACATTTTGATTAAATGCATAATAAGTTACCTCCTTGTAACCTTTCTTCTAAATACTTATATTACTAATTCCGCTCTATAAGTATCTTTGAAGCTAAAACAACTAAGAAGCAGCAACTGATATCTCAATCAGCCTCTGAATATTAGTTACTTTTAATGTACTTATACCCAATAGAGGTTAATTTTATGTAAAAGGTTCCGAAATATCCTCAAAATTTCAAGGGATAACCCGGGTTGTGTCATTCTCGTCATTCTCAGCCCCTTTGGGGCTGGGAACCCACACCACCAAAAGTGCCTAGTTGACTGGATCCCCAACCCTTTGGGTTGAGGATGACGAAAATCATGCCCTTTACTCTACAATAAAGATTCTGATGTCTAAATCAACTATCAAAATTGGAATTCTTGGATGTGGGACTGTTGGTTCTGGTTTAGTTACTATCACCCAAAGATACAACCAAGCTGGCAGAATTCCCAAAATTGAAATTGCCAAAATTTTTGTGCGCAATGAAAAACGCGCTAAAGAAATTTCAGAGAAGCATGGCATAGATCTCAAATTATTTACTTGGAATATAGATGAAGTTATATCCAATTCAGAAATCGATATAGTAGTCGAGCTTATGGGTGGAGTTACAGAAACCAAAACTCATTTACTGAAAGCTCTTGCAGCTGGTAAAGATATAGTAACTGCAAACAAAGACTTGCTGGCAATTGAAGGTGAAGATTTATTCGAAGCTGCAAAACAGCATGGCAAGACAATTCTATTTGAAGCAGCAGTTGCTGGTGGTATTCCAATTATTTCTACACTCAAACAAAGTTTGCAAGGAAATAAAATTGAGAAAATTTTTGGCATCATCAATGGCACTACTAACTATATTCTTGATGTCATGAAAAGCGAAAACAAGAGCTTCGATGAAGTTCTTAAACGTGCACAAGAACTAGGTTTCGCTGAAGCAGATCCAGTCAATGATGTCGACGGACATGATGCTGCATACAAAATTGCAATTCTAGCTTCTATCATTTCTAATAAACGTGTTGATGTTAAAAAAGTTTATCGCGATGGTATCCGCAACATTAGCCAAGCTGATATTAAATCAGCAGATAAAAGAGGCTTTGAAATAAAGCTACTGGGCTTGATTGACAATACTGGAGATCAGCTTGATGTTAGAGTACATCCTGTTTTCGTACCTAAATTAAATCCACTTGCCAGTGTGAAAATGGAAAACAATGCAATCCTCATTCAAGGTGATGCGGTTAAAGAATTAACCATCATTGGTAAAGGTGCAGGTTCATTACCAACAGCAAGTTCAGTGTTTGGCGATATTCTTATACTTGCTTCTCAATTCGAGCAAGGAGCAAGTAAGCCGAATCCACAATTTGCTTGTATGCATACTCATTACGCAGATATTAAAGACTTTGACGATGTTAAAAATAGCTTCTATGTAAGGGTTTCAATGCACGATAAAGTCGGGGTTTTGAAAGACTTAGGCGAAATTATGGCGCGCAATGAAGCCAACGTAAAATTCATTGACCAATATGATGTCAGTGGCGCAGAGGCGCATGGCGACTTCATCATAGATCCAGTTCTAGAAAAATCAATGAAGAAAATCATTAGTGAAATAAAAGCTTTAGATTCTATTAAGGCTGTAGAAAGCGTCATTAGAGTTTTGGTGTAAAATTAAGATCGTGAAATTAGCCGAAGGTAATGTTGTATCAAGCTCAATGAGATTAAGAAGGACCCATCTTTCTAGTTCTCTAAATCAATCTTGTGTTGGTCAAGAAGTAATAGTTGCAGGTTGGGTAGATACTGCTCGCGATCTTGGCGGAATTATATTTATCGAGCTTAGAGATCATAAAGGTACTGTGCAATTAGTTGCAGATCCAAACAAAAATCCTGAAGTACATAAAGTGTTCGAAAAATTAAAATCCGAATATGTAATTTCTTGCAAAGGTCTAGTAACT
>CAYQSL010000169.1:0-3899 GCA_964420165.1 uncultured Gammaproteobacteria bacterium
TTGGGAATCCATTCGACCAGAAGATTTCAGTTAAGTGGATCCCCAGTCCTTTCAGGGCTGAGGATGACGAACCAGTGACCAACACTGTTACTTTTCATGCAACCTTGAAGGTCGCGTCCAGTAATAGTCCACAATTTTTACTAAAGTCTTACGCTGCAACACTTCCCAGAGCATTTGATTTACTGTCAGCTAATTCTTGCTCCCTAAATAAACTATTTGAGACTATCTTAGTAGTAATCCTATAAGCAGCTTCGATAAAGTTTACTGATTTTTCTTGACCATCAATTTCTAAGTTTACACGTGCATATTTAGCGGGACAGCCAAATGTTGGCAGTTGGATTCTTTTTTTATAATCGTCTATAGGACATCGTTTGCATAATCTATCAAACGTAGTTTTGAAATTAGCAACAAAATCATTTACTGTACCAAGCTCGCCATTAGCTAAATCAGTTTCAAAGCGCTTTTCAGAGAATTTTACATTTTGGTTTGCAATATAATGGTCATCATTATTGGGTATATAATTCAACTTTTTTTCACAGAGATAGTTCACGGTTAAAAGAAGTAAACTTTGCGGTAAGGAAGCTAACTCATCTATAAAAGTTAAGCCTGATTGGAAGAATTTATCAAAATTTTCTTTAGTGAGCTGCCCAGTTTGATTTAATTTACTAACGATAGATTTTAATAACAAAGCTGTAAATGCAAATGCAGTGGTGATGCCGTTACCAATTTTATCTAAATCTTGATTTGATTTAGAGTTTTTAGTTTTCATAGTTTCTATTTCATCAAGGAAATGATCTTTAAGCTTAACTAACTGCTGACCAAAATTTTTACTAGGTTGTTTTTTTGATGAGCTTGGACTATTTAATTCATTATGAGTTGCTTGGAATAGTGGACCTAATCTATCCTGTATTAATTTAGCTAAAGTAGCCATCTCCTGAGACTTTGTATTTTGTTTTGGATATGGAGGAGCAGCTTCTGTAAAAGTAGTTTTAAATTTAAGTTTCTCTGGACGATTTGGCTTACGACAACCAAAGGTCTCTATAATATTGTTTGCTAGTCCAGTGTTTATCATCTAAGAATTTAATTTCAATGAATTTACCAAAGTCTATTGTATCAAGATAATTCACCTCCGTGCGAAGATTTATCTAGGTTAAGGTGGAAAGTGGAGGTACGACCCCGGTGAAGCTTAATAGGTTTCTCATTTTACTTTTTTTAATTACCAGTATCTTGCCGATAGTGGTTTTGGGCTTTGTCCATATAACTTTTTTACATAAAGTTCTTAACACTGATCAGTCTTTCCTGAGCCTGATAGAGCATGAAGAATTTAATTTGTTCTCAATATATATTGGAATAACTTTTTCTCTTATTATTCTTAGTGCTTACTTTTTCAAGAAATTTGTTTCAAAGCCAATAATCAAGATCATTGACATGATGGATAAAATTACTGAAGATTCATTGCCGGAAATTCTGCCCGATAATAGACCCTACTTCTTTGAGATCAGAAAATTTATCGACAAGTTTAATTTTATGGTTGCTGCTTTACAAAAAGCTCAACTGCAAAGAAAAGACTTTATCTCAAGCCTCTCGCATGACATCAAAATCCCTCTCCTGGCTGAACAGAAAGCTTTTGAACTACTTCGAGATTACCCTCTTAGTAGTGAAGAAACTCAAAAAATTAATCAGAGTTTAGTTCATAACAATGCCAATCTCCTGCATTTGATTAACTCACTTCTCGATGTATTTAAATTTGAATCAAACAAACTAAATATAGTAAAAGAATCTACAACTGCAACAAGTTTAATTCAGCATTGTGTCAGCTCTTTATATCCACTTATACACGAAAAAAATATTAGTATTGAAGAAACTATTGCACCAGATATATTTTTAAATGTTGATCTGCAGTTATTTAGGCGTGTTGTTCATAATATTTTGGTTAATGCAATTGAAAACAGTAATGAAAATTCAAAAATCTTTATTGAAATCTATAATGAAGCAGATTCCAATTTCATTAAGATCAAAGATCAAGGTCAGGGTATTAATCCAGAGCAAATTGGATCAATCTTCGATAAATATTCTTCATATACTCAAACTAAAGCTGGCTTAGGGCTTGGTTTATATATTTCTAAGCTTATTGTTGAGCGCCATGACGGTAAAATAGAAGTAGAGAGCTTACCAAATCAGGGAGCTCATTTTAAAATCAAAATCCCTGTTTAGTTTTATGCAAAAGTATAAATTAGCAATCGTTGAAGACAATGAACTTTATAGAACCAGTTTAAGAATCGCTATTTCTCAATCCAATAAATATGAAATTGTATGGGTTGCGCCTGATGGTCTTGAGGCGATAAAAAATTTCCAAAAAAGTTGTCCTGATTTAATTTTCATGGATATTGAGATGCCTAACCTTGGTGGCGTGGAAACTGTTGCTAGAATTAAAAGCCAAAGTCCAAATACCAAGATCATTATGCTAACTGCTCATGATGAAATTGAGCTTGTGCTAAGCGTGCTGAAATCAGGTGCTGATGCCTATTGTACGAAAGAAATTTCAATTGAAAGGCTCCTGGAAGTTACTAGTATGGTACTTGATGGTGCGACTTGGTTTGATCCAGCAATCTCTGCGTATATTTATCAATTTATTCAACAAGCGAATTTGGAAAAAGCAAATACAGTTAATCTAAGATTTGATCTTAGTAATAGAGAATTGCAAGTTTTGCAATTAATGACCGAAGGAAAGTCAAATAAAGAAATAGCGCATGAGTTAGCAATTACTATTCATACGGTTAAAGCCCATGTCTGCAATATCATTCAGAAATTGTCGGCAAAGGATCGCACTGAAGCTTCAGTCAAAGCCATGAAGTACGGGATATTGTAAGGACAATGTGTGTCAACTTATGGGCATTGTGCGTCATCCTCAACCCGTAGGGTTGGGGATCCAGTTTGCAAAAATCTTCAGGTAGTTCTGGATCCCCGAATCACTACGTGATCCGAGGATGACGGCACTTGAACTAGTTCGCCACAACCTGCTCGTCTAGTGCTTCTGTAAGTGGACTCAAATACTCTTCTGCAGTATGTTCTATCAAGCTCACCTTAGGACCTAATCTAAATTGCATTAAATTAGGATCTACTTTATCTACTTCTTTTTGTAAATGTATAAGATTGAAACTAGTCAAGGGTCTATTAAGAAAGAGTTCTACTCTATCTTCAAGAGTTGTAGAAGAAACTACAGGATTTCTAAAAAGTTCCAATGGATTTCTGATTCCTTTAGTTCTATATGAAATTGCTGCGTAATTAAGTAGCAGTGAAAGCAATACTCCGCCAATAATCCCAACCATAAGGTCAGTAGAAATGGTCAAGAGAGCAGTAAAGGAAAATAATGCAAATTGATCTTTGCCGTTCTTCCAAATTTTGTACCAAACAAATGGATTGCACAGTTTATATCCCGTGTAAACCAGTACTGCAGCCAAAACCGCTAGGGGTAATGAATTGATAATAGGTCTAAAAAGCAACATGAATATGAGTAAGAAGCATGCGTTATAAAAGTTTGCCCATTGGGTTTTACCACCAGCCATAATGTTTGCCGTGCTTTTGACGCCGCCAGGAATAATTGTCAAACCACCAAGCATGCTTGAGCAAACATTTGAAACACCCATCGCAAATAATGTTTTATCGGGATCGGATTTGCGTTTATAAGGATCAATTCTATCTATAGCTTTAATGGTTGCCAGTGATTCAATACCATCGATAAGAGTAAGTACAACTGCAATCATAAGTGCAGATTCCCAGAGATGTGGACTTCTCATTAATCCATGGAAGTCAGGCAGAGTGATGCCATGAAGAGGGTTTGCAGGGATGTTAATAAAGAATTCAGGACTGATGTGTATAAAGACAGCAACGATTGAAGC
>CAYQSL010000170.1:0-3886 GCA_964420165.1 uncultured Gammaproteobacteria bacterium
AACAAATCAATGCTTTAGAAGCTAAAGTTTCAGAACTTGCAAAGCAACTTAATCTTCAAAAGGTAGAACCAGATACAAATCTTTCTGAACCAGAATTAAATTTATTACTTGATGATAAGTTAGAAAAATTTATTGATAAATATATAACAGATCGTCCGGAAAACAAACACGAAGAATTCACTACGCAGCCAATAGATGCTGATGATTTAAATATAACTTTGAGAACCGAAGACAATCTCGGTGACTCTGATACTCAAGATCAAGATCCTAACTCAACAAACCATGATAATGACAGGTTCATGCTGGATGCATTGAGTTCTAAAACTAAAAGCACTGATACAGTCGACAATAATACAATCGTTGTTAAAGAAACAGTGAATGTAAATAAACTTACAAAATTTCTTACTGACAGAATAGTGAAAATCGATTCTGGCAAACGCGAAGAAATTTTAATGAAGCTTACACCTGGTGATATGGGAGAAGTCAAACTCTCAATTTCAAGGCAAGGCGATAAATTAGAGATCAAGATGGAATTCAGTAGCCAAGACAGTTTGGACACAGTAGAACATCGCCTCAATGAATTGCAAACTTCTTTAAGAGCTAAAGGATTTGATACAGAAATTAAAGTTTCTGCGACCAATTCATCAGAGTTAAACTCTAATCAACAGCCTCAACAAAATTCTTCTTCTAACGAAGCTAGAGACGAGCAAAAAGAAAAATATTTGCATCGCATGCCTAATTGGCTCAGAGGGGAAGAATCGCATATTAAGACTAGTTTCCAAGATGCTCTTGGAGGAATACTAAAGTAAGAGAGAAAAATTATGGCAATTGATGGGATTATAAATCCAGGTTTAATAGATCAAGCAGTTAACGATACTAAAGATCCTAATGCAAGCACTACAGAGGGCGGTTTTGACCCTGATATGTTCTTGAAGATTCTTATGGTGCAACTTCAGAACCAAAGTCCTTACGATACTATGGATTCACAACAAATCATGGAGCAACAAGCAACTCTGACTCAAGTAGAGCAAAGTGCAAGGCAAACAGGTTATATGCAAGAGATGAAAGAATCAATCGGCGACCAGCTTGCAGCAATCAATCAACAACTAGCGGCAATTAGCCAAAAATTATAAGAAAGGATTTTAAAGCAGATGAATTATTTAAGTTTAATGGCAGGAGAAGTAATCGGTAAAGTTGGCGTAGCAGTTGCCAAAGAATTTATTCATGCTGTAACTCCAGACAAAGGTCAAGGTTTTTTTGATGTCTTCCAAAAAAATGTTAACGACAAAAAAATGAATTTAGATGACATGAATATTGATCCTGCAGAGCGTTCAGCAATCATGGAGATGCGTGACGTTGCTATGCAAAACAACCAAAGCAAATTTGAGATTGAGATTCATGGCAAGCGCTTTGAGATGAATACTCAGACTCTTAATTTAGTACCGCTGATCTCTTCAAACGCATAGCATCATTTCTAACGAAGCAAATTGCCATTCCTACAGCATCGACTGCATCGTCTGGTGTGATTTTCTTTTCAAGTTTTAAGTAACGATGAACATACTCAGCAACTTCATCTTTGGAAGCAGTACCTGAGCCTGTAATGATTTTTTTCATCTCTAAAGGGGTGTATTCATAAATTTGCATTCCTGAACTTGCTCCGATTTCCAGGATCACTCCTCGGGCTTGAGCTACCGAAATGACAGTTTTTAAGTTTTTGAAAAAAAATATTTTTTCAACCGACAAAATATCTGGCTTATATTCATTAATAATTTTTTCCAAATCCTCTCTAATTTCCTTGAGTCTTAGAGCGTCACTGTAGTCCTTGTGAGTTGAAATCACACCACAAGCCTTTAATTGAACTGCTTGGGTCGTTTGCTGAAAATCTATAAGCGCGTAGCCCAACCTAGCCGTACCAGGGTCAATTCCTAAAATTTTCAAAGGCTTTGGGTCCACTTCAGATAATCATACCTCGTCTTATCAGTAAACACTAATATAATAAATCTGAATAGTGTTCTACAGCATTAATCAATTTATTTCATTATTGGTCAGCGATCCTTTAAAAAGGTACCTGTTCGCTTTGGTATTTGGATTAATGTTTGCAACGACACTACCTTTTATAGGTTTTGAATTTTATGCATGGCTTGCCATCGTTCCACTTCTGATTCTAATTAAAAGTTCTGATTCATATTTCTCAATAACCTTTGAATCACTTTTATTTCTCTTCGTGTATAACTTGATTTCTTTTTCATGGCTACTAGGTCTGCATCCATTAACTTGGCATGGGTTTTCCATGGATCAGAGTATTGCGATTACTGGTGCTGCATGGATTTTACCTGCGGTGTTCCATAGTGTAGTTTTAATACCCTTCGTTTTCATTACAAAAGTCTTCTATCAATTCCGTGCAGATCACAGATCTAATGAACTCGATTTGATCGATATGATCATCCTTGCTTTCATTTGGGTAGCAATTGAGCATAAGTTCTTAACCAATCTAGGACCGGATTTGGGGATATTTTCAGTACCGATTAATTTACTAGTTTATAGCCAATACCAAAACAAAGTTCTAATTCAAATAGCTAATGCAGTTGGAGCTGTAGGGCTTGAGTATTTCATAATCATGATCAATCTCTTTCTCTCAAACTTCTTCAATATTCAAAAACTTTCTAATCTAAAAAGCGCCAGTAGTTTTTCTGCTTCTAGAAATAATCTGAATATCAAAAAACCATTTTTTGGAATCCAAAATCCAACAGAGAATCTGAAGTATTCGATCATCTTCGTCATACTTACTCTTTTCATTTTGATCTATGGAATATTCCAAATTACGGCAAACAAAAAACTAATTGCCAACAATAGAGAAAAACTCAAAACTTTTGCGGTAGTGCAAGCTGATTACTCAACTGCAGCGACTAGATCAAAGAACAAAAACATAAATCAGTTAATCGCTGTCCAGTACGAGCTTTCACAAAAAGTAAAAGGCGTTAAAAATCTTCTAATTTGGTCTGAAGGTTCAGTTCCAGTTCTCAATTTAGATTTATACATGGAAACTGTTTTCAAAGATCTTTCAAACTTAACTGATGTTTTTATATACGGTACTTACACAGAGAAGGATGAAAAAATCTACAACAGTATCGAAACAGTTGAATTTAGAATAGTCCAAGAAAACATTTCTAAGATTGGACCTAAAGCAATTAAACAGGATGAAAGTACATATATTAACTTCGATCAAGGGGAGACCTTAAATTTCAGCAATGATGAATACGGCAATTCAGAGAATTATGATTTAGACCTCAGGCACCACTCAGCAAGAGAGCTTGAAGAGATTTTAATTTACGAATATCACAAGCGTAATCTAGTTCCTTTTGGTGAATATACTCCTATCATCGATTACCTACCTCTAGAACTCAAACAGTTAGCAGAGTCTACAGTAGGCAGTGGTTTTGCCCGTGAAACGGATAACCAAGATCCAATAAAAACTTTGGGACTTAATATCGCTTATTCAATTTGCTTTGAACTTTTATTCCCTGATCTCATTAGAGATCAAATAGCAAAAGACGCGGAAGTGATTATTAATTTGAATGACCTTTCATGGTTCAAAAGTTTCCTCAAAGGTAATTTACTCAAGAAACAATTTCTTGCCGTAGCTGTCTTTAGAGCAGTTGAGAACAAAAAAGATCTAATTCTTGCAGGGAACTGTGGGTTTTCTGCGTTAATTGACTCAACAGGTAAGGTACAAATGATTTCAAGACCAAATAAAATTGCTATACTTCAAGGGTATTTCATGCCACGGAAAGAGAAATCTACGTTCAGTTTATACGGTTGGTAAAAAATGGTTTATAAAAAATTAAAAGTATTAGATTTCTTATTGATGCTTACATAAGCAAATGTT
>CAYQSL010000171.1:0-3852 GCA_964420165.1 uncultured Gammaproteobacteria bacterium
TACAAGCAACGTTTCGAGACTTTAAAAGATTTATACGCAGAGCAATATGGTCAAGAACCGAGTGGGATCCTTTTATATCTATTAAGAAATAAAGCAAAAGCTCTTGTCAAATAATATGTACTCAAATAGTATTTTATAATAATGGGGCTTACATATTATGGACCCGACAAAAGCAAATATTGTAATAATTGATGACAATCCAAATGACATCGATATTGTAAAGGAAATTCTTGAGAATCAATCTATAGATTTGAATATAGTAAGTTTTTTAGATCCTGAAAAAGCAGTCACTTTTTTACAAGACGAGTATAAACTTGATAACCAAAAAAATTGTGTGGTGTTAATGGACTTAAACATGCCACAAAAAAATGGTTTTGAACTTCTAAACTTACTTAAATCCGATAAAAAAACTAGTCATATTCAAGTTCTAATTTACACTAGTAGCAAAAGAAAAGAAGACATCATGAAAGCTTATTCACTTGGAGCTTCTTCTTATATAATCAAGCCTTTAGAAATTGAAGATATACAACATGTACTTGAAGATGTAGTTCACTATTGGACTAAAGTAATAACGATATAAGCTAGAAAGCACTAGCACCAAGCTTTAATCTAACAACAAAACAACTGCCTTCGCCTGGTTTACTACTAACATCTATTGTACCTGTGTTAGTTTCAACTATTTTTTTCACTATAGCTAAGCCCATACCAGTTCCTTCGTATTCCGATCTGTCGTGTAGTCTTTGGAATTGCTGGAATATTTTATCCTTATACTCTTCTTCAAAACCAATACCATTGTCTTGAATAGAAACTATTCTTTCCTGTTTGTCTTTAATCATTGAGATATGTAGAATTGGCTTGGTATCTTTTTTCCTAAATTTAATTGCATTAGTAATTAGGTTCTGAAACAACCTGCGCATCTGTGTTTCATCGGCTGTAACATAGAAGTCAAAAACTGCTTGCTCCATGAACTTCTGGTTAATTACGCCATTTTCACTAAGCACAAATTTAGCGCCCGCATCATCCAATACATATATTGATGATCCGGTGTCAGAGATTGTTTTTTCTAGATCTAAAATAGTTTGATTGAAAACTTTTTTCAGGTCAATTTTTTGGAAATTTAATTTCTGGAAACTTACTCTTGAATAATCCAAGAGATCATCTAATAAACTTTGCATGCGCATTGTGGATCTTTTGATTCGTGCGAAATAGTCTTTAGAAGAATCATCTAACTGACTACTACTTCTAGTTTCAATTTTCTCAGTAAAGGCAATGATAGTGCGTAAAGGCTCTTGCAGGTCATGAGATGCTACATAAGCAAAAGTCTCAAGCTCTTTATTACTCTGCTTCAGTTTATCTGAGTAGACTTCTAATTGTTGAATTGTATTCTCAAGTTGCAATCTCAATTTGGAACGTTCTATGGCATGACCAATCGTTCGCAATAGAACCTCAGTATCAATATTGTTTTTAGTTAAGTAATCTTGGGCACCTTCATGAATTGCATCAATCCATAAAGTGCTATCGATATCACCAGTTAAAACAATAATAGTGGTAGCAAAACGTATATTGATGAGGGTTTTGACAGTGTCTATACCGAAACTATCTGGCAAACTTAAATCACACAAAATTAAATCAAAAGGATTTTTTCTTATAGCTTCAACTGCTTCAGCAAGGTTTTCCACCCATACAATAGAAAACTGGAAATCCGCATAACGACCTTTTTGGGTAGCTTGTTCTAAAATCTCCGTAATGAAATCCGCATCCGCGGGATTGTCTTCAACTAGCAAAATATCCAAATTGGACTTTGGCATATGGATGTATAATAGTCATAAATTACTTAAATTACAAGCATCAATATAAATCCCGACATCCCATGTGGAGCTTTTTTAAAAAACTTTTTGATACCTCAGATTTCCCAGCAAGATGGCATTGCGGCAATTGGGATTTATTTTTAGGTTGGATACATATCATTTCCGATCTAGCTATCTGGGCAGCTTATATGGCGATACCAGTAATGCTTTTTTATTTCGTCAAGAAAAGCAGAGGTCAAGTTCCTTTCACTTATATCTTTTTACTTTTCTGCGCATTTATTTTCTGGTGTGGCACTGTACATTTCATTGAAGCAACTATTTTCTGGCATCCTTGGTACAGACTTTCTGGCTTAATGAAATTTATTACCGCAGTAGTTTCAGTACTAACAGCCATGGAACTTTTCAGAATTATTCCTATGGCACTTAACCTTAAAACCCCAACCGAACTAGAGCAAACAGTAAGTCAAAGAACTTCAGAATTAAATGAACTTTCTTACAAGCTAAAAAGATCAAATGAAGAATTAGAGCAGTTCGCGTACGTAGCATCTCATGACCTGCAAGAGCCTTTAAGGATGGTGATTCAAAACACTAGAAGGTTACAAACTATTTTCGAAAATAATCTTGATGAAAAAACTCAAAAATATATCAACTTCACTATAGAAGGCTCTAAGAGAATGCAACAACTCATAGAAGATCTTTTAGATTACTCAAGATTCAATGCTGAAAACATTCAATTCAAAAAAGTCGATCTCAATGAAGTTATGCAAACTACTTTGCTTGACTTAGAACAGAAAATCAAAGAGAGTGATGCAATTGTAACTTCGGATAAATTACCAATTATTTTTGCTGATAAAGTTCAATTGATTAGAATGTTTGAGAACTTGATTTCAAACTCAATTAAATATCGCGACAATGATAGACAGCTTCTTATCACTGTTACCGCAGAAGAGCTTGACAATGAAGATGCTTGGATCATTTCTTTTAAAGACAATGGTATTGGCTTCAAACAAGAGTACGCTGAAAGGATTTTCCAACTTTTCCAAAGACTTCATAGTAAATCTGAATATCCTGGAACTGGTTTAGGACTTACTATCTGTAAAAAAATCGTCAGCACCCATAATGGCAAAATTTGGGTAGACTCAGAATTAGGTGTAGGTTCTACGTTCCACGTCTGGTTACCGAAGTTATAAGACTGGATCCCCAAATCGCTGCACGATCCGAGGATGACGACAGTTCTGTAAATTTGTTATAATGATTGTATGAATTATGATCCAACAAATGCAGGTGGTTTTCAATCTGGAAGAAAAGAAAACACTGAGCAAGCTTTTCTAATTAGAGTTTTTAATTGGATGTTTATGGGTTTGCTTACAAGTGGAGTTGCAGCTTACTTAGTAGCAACTAATCCTCTGATTGTAAGAACTATATTCAACAATCCATTTTTACCAATAGTTTTGGTTATTGGACTATTAGTTTTAGTGTGGAATTTATCAGCTAACATTCTGAAAATGTCTCCACAAGCTGCGGCTAGCAATTTCTTTATTTACTCTGCATTGAATGGTGTTTTACTTAGTACTGTCTTACTTGTCTATACCACAAGCTCTATTGTAAATACTTTTGGTGTCACTGCATGTACTTTTGGTTTGATGGCTCTTTATGGTGCAACCACCAAAAGTGACTTAAGCAAAATCGGCAATATGGCAATCATGGCTTTACTTGGTTTGATCATTGCACAAGTGGCTAATATGTTTTTTCATAACAGCGCTTTTGAGGCAGCGATAAGCTATGTAGGCGTTTTGATTTTCGTTGCGCTTACCGCTTATGATGTACAAAAAATCAAAGAAATAGGGCAATCTAGCAATTTCCACCCCAATTTAGCTGTAAGTGGAGCTCTTGCACTTTACCTTGACTTTATAAACCTTTTCTTATTTTTGCTTAGAATCATGGGAAATCGTAGAGACTAGATTACCAAGAACTCATCATCGGCTATAATATGAATTGTATTTAATACTTGCTCTTCAAAAAAAGCAAGCAGGCACAAGGCCTG
>CAYQSL010000172.1:0-3846 GCA_964420165.1 uncultured Gammaproteobacteria bacterium
TAATAGCAGTTCGCTAATTAAGCCATGGAGATATGTGATGGTAGGAGCTTTTGTTCTTGCAGCAATAATTACCCCAACTCCAGATCCATTTACTATGAGTATTTTGGCGGCAGCCTTGCTGGGACTGTACTTTATAACATTGTTACTAATGAAGCTCTTGAATAAATAGCAATTGATGAGAAAATGGAATGAGTGTCCAAAGACCGTATACTATTTTCTCTTTTTATTTTAGTACTTTTAGTTCTAACTTATTTTAGTTTGCACTTTTTTAATCCTAAGCGCAGTGCAATAAATGAAGCTAAAGGTTTACTCAAAGAGTTTAAAGCTCATAAAGCAGTTGATATTCTCAAAAATGCTAAAGACAAAGTCAAGAAATCTGACACCGAACTCGATGCATTTATTTTTTATGCTTTAGTCAAAGCCAATGAATTTAAAGAGGCAAATACTTATCTCAAAAAAATAAAAGTTTTTCCATATATGGAAAATAATGAGCTTGAAGATATGCTGACGATTTTAAGTGAGAACGAACAGAATGCAATGTTAATAAGCCTTATACAGAAATTAGGTTATGCGAAATTAAACGAAGACTTCTTTATAAAACTAAGTAGCGAGAAAAATTCTATTGAAATTGAAATGCAAATCCTGGATGAAGCATTGAAGTATTTACGCAGAACAAAAAAAGCTGCTAAGAAAAAAATGAATGGCGGGCAAGTCCCTACCGGAAAGATTGAAGAGTACTTAGTCTCAAGAAGTATTGATTGTGCAAATATTTTCTTTGCGCGTGAAGACTATGTCACAGCGAAAAAATATTTAGAAAAACCTATTGAGTTAAATATTCTAGAGAACAGCACTTTGAAAGACAGACTTTATTACGATCTAGCTTTTGCCTATGAGAAACTAGGTGACTCTGAGCAAGCTCAAAAATACTTAGAAACCAGTGCAAGGTTAGGCAACCAAGAAGCCAAAGATGCCTTGCAAGGACCAACGCCTACTGAGGGTTAGCCCGGTGTGCGTCATCCCGTCATCCTCAGCCCGAAGGGCTGGGGACCCAGTCCCCTGAAATTTTCTAGCAGGCTGGATCCCCGAATCACTATCCCCTTCGCTAAAGCTACGAGGACGGGCTACGATCCGAGGATGACGGATGACGATTTGGCTGATTTCTATGCCCTAATATGTCATAATTATTAAGAAATTGTGAATACGTATTCCCGATAGAAAATAACAAATGACAATAGGGTCACTAACACCCAAGAAACTAGCTACGCCAAGGCCAAAAGCCACCGGCTTAGATCGTATCGATCCTGAATTAAGTTCAACCCCAAAAACCAAAACTGTAAAAAATGACTCTACAGAAGTTCAAGACTTGCACAAAGATTCTCCAGCAAAAATTCCAAAGAGAAGATTTCAAACTTTAGCTGAAAGTACACAAGTAGTACAAGAAAAAAATGTAAGTAATATTCGCGACATCTTTTTAGGTGCGGCTACAGCTTTAGGAGTCTCTGCAAGTAGTTTTGCTTTCTTGACACGAATATTTTCTCAAGACCCTGATAAAAAAGATTGCTTCGCTGCGAAAACAGAAAAATTTGCAAAACGTAGCACTGCTCTATCTTATAGTACCTTTGCTTTAATCAATACTCTTAGAGCTATACGAGCAAAAGATGTGGGACTTGCGGTTAGTAATTTCTTGGAAATTCCAATATCAATATTCAGTGGAGCAGAGAATCTAACTCTCAATCGTGGACTATCAATTGGTCTTGGTAATGTTGTTATGGAAGCTCAAAAAATTAATTCTAAATCCTCGTATAGCAATGCTGGTGAGAGTGTTAACTATTTAATGAAGTCATTGAAAAAGACCTATCAGCATTTCAAAAGCGATCCACTTAAAACTATTACAGATACAAAAAATGGAACAAGCGCAATTATTTTCTCTGCAATTACGGCATTATCACCATTAGTCAAAAAGCTCACTGGTAGTAACTTTCTAGCTTATAACTTTAGACACTGGCCTGGAATACTACAAGAACTTGGCAAAATTGACTCAGCTAACTTACGTCGAGGTTCCTTCAATTACTGGACTTGTGGAATTATGATGTTTATGTCTTCAGCAATAAATTTAAGTGGCAGTATGTTTAAACAATACAAGCGCTCTTCAGAGATCCTCACCTGGATTCCAAATGTACTTGGTAGAAGATTACTCGCAGCAGCAAATATTTATAGAGAAACTTCTAAAGACAGAAGGGCTCCAGCTGTAACTGCTGTTCAAGCTTTACAATTAGCAGCAAAAGAAGTTTTCCATCAGAATGGCAAATACAATGCCTCAGTGCAGAAGAATTTTGCAAGTGCAGCTTGACTGGATCCCCGAATCACTGCGTGATCCGAGGATGACGGCATTTGTTTAAGTAACTACAGGCTCAGTCATATACTTAGGAATAAAATCTGTACAGAAAGTACCTTCCTTGAAGACGGCATTCTGCATAACTCGCTCGTGGAAAGGAATTGTAGATTGGATTCCAGTGATAGTAAATTCATCGAGACATCTAACCATTCTTGCCATAGCTTGCTCACGTGTATCACCCCAAGTGATTAACTTTGCCATGAGTGAATCGTAATTCGGTGGCATGAAATAATCTGTGTAGCAGTGAGTGTCAACTCTCACACCTAAACCTCCAGGTGGCATAAAGCCAGTGATATGACCTGGACATGGCATAAAGTTACGATCAGGATCTTCTGCATTAATTCTACATTCCATTGCATGACCTCTAATTTGAATATCTTTTTGAGTGAAATTAAACTTCTCACCATTTGCTACACGCAATTGTAGTTGCACCAAATCAAAGCCAGTTACCATCTCAGTTACACAGTGTTCAACTTGAATGCGCGTATTCATTTCCATGAAGTAATATTCTTCTGTATCAGGCACAAAAATAAATTCAATGGTTCCAGCACCTTCATACTTAACTGCTTTAGCTACTTTGACTGCATCCATTCCAATTTTCTCTCTAAGAGTTGGATTAAAAACTGGAGAAGGAGCTTCTTCGATTAATTTTTGGTGACGTCTTTGTACTGAACAATCTCTTTCACCCATGTGCACCACGTTACCGTGAGCATCTGCAAAAATTTGCACTTCGATGTGCTTCATTCTCGTGATGTATTTTTCAATGTATACACCTGAGTTGCCAAAAGCATTCTGTGCCTCTGATTGAGCTGCTAAGAAATTTTTCTCAAGCTCATCTGGGCTATTAACGATACGCATACCGCGACCACCACCACCGGCAGTAGCTTTGATGATGATTGGGTAGCCGATTGTTTTTTCAACAACCGCCGCCGCATCTTTAAGATTTTCAACTAAACCATCTGAACCTGGTACTACTGGAACTCCAGCTTTCATAACTGTTTCACGAGCTGTAGCTTTATCGCCCATTTTGCGAATAGCTTCAGAACTTGGTCCAATGAATTTTATATTATGTTCTTTGCAAACATCTACGAAATGAGCGTTCTCTGCAAGAAAGCCATAGCCTGGGTGTATTGCATCAGCACCTGAAGTGAGAGCCGCACTAATAATTGAAGGAAAATGCAAATAGCTCTTAGACGATAAAGCAGGTCCAATACAGAACGCTTCATCAGCCATAGTCACATGCATGCTGTCTTCATCTGCTTCAGAGTAAACCGCAACAGTTTGAATACCAAGCTCTTTACAAGCTCTGATTACTCTTAATGCGATTTCTCCACGATTTGCTATTAAAACTTTTTTGATTGCCATAACTAAAAATCATAACCTGGGGCCGCGTCTTTACAATTCACTTTTCAAAAGAATACTCTTCACATCAGAAGTTTTGTTATTAGTTT
>CAYQSL010000173.1:0-3811 GCA_964420165.1 uncultured Gammaproteobacteria bacterium
TTCTCTTTCTGCTGATGAATTACAAGCAAATCCATTGTTAAATGCAAAGCCAAATCCAAAAAATATTTTATTAGTAATAGTAAGTTCTGATAGAGGACTTTGTGGTGCTTATAATGCCAATATCATCAAAGCTGCTACTAAAAGAATCAAAGAGCTGAAAGCTGAAGGTAAAAATGTTCAGCTGCTGACTATAGGTAGAAAAGCTAAAACAGCTTTTTCTAAAATTGCTTTTACTCTTGATGGAGTTAATATCGTTAAAAGCTTCGTTAACTTAAATTCAATCCCTACTAATCTGGAAGCTAACTTAATTTCTGAAGAAGCGAAAGGGTTATTCCTAAGTGGCAAGGTTGATAAAGTTGAAATGATTTGCACTAGATTTATTTCTTTAGTGAGTAACTTCATTGAAACAATAGATTTTCTTCCATGTACTTTTGCAGATGAAGCTAATAAGAAATCCACATCAAATGCAGATGCTTCTGATGTAATCCTTGAGCCAGATCCACAGACTTTAATAAATGCAGTTGTACCTATGTATATAGAGAACAGAGTTTACCAAGCACTTATGGAATCTACTACTAGCGAGCTTGCAGCAAGAATGACAGCTATGAGTAATGCGACTACTAACGCTAAAGATTTTATTCGTCGACTACTTCTGAAATACAACAAAGCAAGACAAGCAAGCATTACTCAAGAAATATCTGAGATTGTTGGTGGCGCTGCTGCATTAGTTGGTTAATCTCCCTTAAAAAAATTATGCAAACACTAGTTTCTGATAGCCAAGAAATGCTCGGACTTATTGAAGTAAAAAAAAGAGGTCTTGAACATAGCAATGATGAGATCAATTGGCTGATTAATAATATTGAAAAAATACCTTCATATCAGCTTGCATCATGGTTGATGGCAGTTTATTTCAATGGCTTGAGCGATAAAGAAACTGTAGAACTCACTCGAGCAATGGCTTACAGCGGGCATGTCCTTACCTTGAAAAGACATGATGCTGGTTATGATCCACTTGCACCTAATGCCTTATTAACTGGTAATCGTGGCTATGTTGATAAACATAGTACTGGTGGAGTTGGTGACAAAGTTTCCCTTGCTCTTACTCCAGTGCTTGCAGCTTTAGGTTTTAAAGTTTCTAAATTTTCTGGAAGATCTTTAGGTCACACAGGTGGCACTATAGACAAACTCGAATCTATTCCTGGTTTTAGAACCGATATCACCATGAAAGATTTTGAAAGACAAATCGCTGAAGTTGGAATTGCTCTAGCTTCACAGACTTTGGAGTTCGCTCCTGCTGATAAAAAACTTTATTCTCTTCGCGATAGAACTGGGACAGTTGATTCAATTCCGCTTATTGCTTCAAGTGTAATGTCTAAGAAAGTCGCTGGTGGAGCGGATATCATCTTGCTTGATGTCAAAGTTGGCTCTGGTGCTTTTATGAAAAATCTTGGCTTGGCTAAGAAACTTGCTAAGCAAATGGTACAAATTGGTAGAGCTCTTAATTTAAATACCAAAGCTATCATTAGTAATATGGATCAGCCATTAGGCTTTGCGGTGGGAAATTCTTTGGAAGTCCAAGAAGCGATTGATTTACTTGAAGGTAAACTTGAAAATGATTTTTATGAATTAGTTCTAGAATTTGCAAGCTCTCTTGCAAATGTTATTGAAGTTAAAGATGCTATCCGTTCTGGCAAAGCTTACGTTAAGTTCGCTGAGTGGATTGCAGCTCAAGGTGGCGACCTAAATAAATTCAAGGAAGCTAATCAGCCAGCAGTAAAAATCGAATCCCGTTCTAATAAAGATTCTTGGGTTAAGCATTTAGATGCTTATAGAGTTGGTAAAGTTATTCATAACCTAGGTTACAAGTTTATGCCCGATGGACGCTATGAAATCGATAACACTGCTGGTGTTTGGTTTAAAGCTAAAATTGGCGACAGAGTTAAACCTGGAGATTTACTTTTTACCATTCAAGGTTCTAATGAAGCTGAAGTTAAAAAGGCTGAACAAGAAATTCTTGAAGCTTATGAATTCTGTGATAACAAAGCGGGTAAGCCGAAGTTAGTGTATAAGAGGATATAATTACACGTCATTGCGAGGAGTGAAACGACGAAGCAATCCCCCTGCGCAAATGGGATTGCTTCGCCGTCACTGCGAGCGTAGCGCGGCAGTCGCAATGACGGCGCTTACTTTTTCTCTATATTACTGACGCTTTCACACTTAAACGCTACATGAACCTTACGTCTTAAAGATTTAGATTTGAATTCCTTACATTCAGGAATTTGTTTAGTGATTTTGGTTTTATTGGAAGGCTTGGTAATCAATATTATTGGCTTAGTGTGAGTCTCTAAATACCTTTTGAGTTGTTGAATGGTTTTGAATTCTCTAACTTCTTTTTTAGAGTAGAAGCTAAATCGCGTTGGTCTTACAGCAAAAGTAATCATCTGTTCTTTGATATTCTTTGAAAAAGCTTTACTGCCATCATCTCTTTGTATCGCAAAAGGTTTAATGAAAGCATCTGTAAATATCAGAAGAGATATTGCTGAACTGATTGCAAATATAATAAAACTTAGTTTTGGTTTTTCTAATATTGCTGTTAAGCAAATGAAAATTGTAGAAAGCAAAATGAAACCAATAACTGCAATTGGCACAAAAAAGCCTGTAGGATTGAGTTTTAGCAGTGTTGCTTTGAAATATGTTGCAAGTATAACCAAAGTAACTATCAGTGAAATAAATAAGGCAAGAAAACCATAAAGTGCATCTAGATTTTTATATTTAGATGTTGGATTAGTTCTAAATTTATCATTCCAAAATGCAGCCGTAATAAAGCTAAGCGGTAGGAAAACAGGCAATATATAAGTTGCCAGTTTGGTTTTTGCGAGAGTGAAAAATACAAAAATCACTAAAGCCCAAATTGTTGAAAAAGCTACAGTATCGCGAATTTTATAGTCTTCAGAATTTAAAGTAAATTTCTTACCACTATTAGCTTTCATAAAAGCTTGAATAAGGAAGAATGACCAAGGGAAAAATCCTAACAGTATAACCGGGATGTAGAACCAGATTGGTGCAGAATGATTAGTATGTACCGCCGTGAAACGGTTAACATTGTGACCAATAAAGAAATCTTGAGTAAAAGCATTCTTTGTAGCTAAATCTACAGAAATATACCAAGGCATACTGACAACTACAAAAATTACTAATGCAATCAAAAGCTCTAGCCATGAGTCAAGAATAAAGTTTTTGAAATTTCTCTTATAAATCAAAAAGCCAATAATAATCAATATTGGTAAAACTACAGCGATAGGTCCTTTGCAAAGAACTCCTAAAGCCATCATCAGAGCAGAGATTAAAAGATATTTGGAACTAACTCTCTCTTTGAAAGCAAATTTCTGTTTCTGTGAAACGATCTCGTAGTAAGCCAGATAGAAAAACACTAAAGCACCAGAAATGAAAAAGCATAGAGTCATATCGGTGATAGCTATTTTTGAAAATAAAAAGATAGCAGTGGAGCTGGCAATAACCGCTGCGCTTAAAAGTCCAATACCGTGAAGGTTACCTAATAAGAATGCTAAATATACTATTCCAGATCCAGCGATTACTGAAGGAATTCTTGCGGCGAATTCATTAACGCCAAAGATTTTAAAAGCCAAAACTTCAAACCAATAGAAAAGAATAGGTTTATCAAAGCGTGGAAGGTAATCACAGAAAGGAACTATGTAATTTCCTTGTTCAATCATTTCCCTTGCAGTTTCTGCATAACGCGGCTCATCAGGGCTAATTAGAGGGAAAGCTCCAATATCAAATCCAAAAAGTA
>CAYQSL010000174.1:0-3810 GCA_964420165.1 uncultured Gammaproteobacteria bacterium
CACACCTTTCTTCAAAGGCTATCGTCCACAGTTCTACATGAGAACTACAGACGTTACTGGTAACGTTGTACTTCCAGATGGAGTAGAAATGGTTATGCCTGGAGATAACATTGAGATGACTGTTGAACTTATTCAACCAGTTGCAATGGAAGAAGGTATGAGATTCGCAATTCGTGAAGGCGGCAGAACTGTTGGCGCTGGAGTTGTTTCTTCTATCATCCAGTAATTAAAAGGTCCCCCCCCTCAAAACTCTCGAGTTTATCAACCCGCTTCGCAAGAGGCGGGTTGTTTTTTTGTGGCGCCATTTGTGATATTATTTTGCTTGCAATGGTTGTGCGGGTAAATAACGACATTAGTGAACTTCAGCAAGTTATATCTGAAGCTTTTTCGGGATCAAATGGGAGTTCTTTTGTGCTTTCTGCTGCTCGAAAAGGCAATCAAGCTGAAGATCTACCAAAATTAAACAAAGTAAACGAATTATTTCAAGACCAAAATATCTCTATCAGTCTTACTCCAAAAGGCGGAGACTCTACACAATATCTAATTGTAGGTTTTAAGTCTGCGGAATGGCAAGTTGAAAAAAATGGCAGTCGTAAATTACTTGTTTCTAGTCGTGATAAACAAAAAGAACCTCTAGAAATAAGTAATTCTCAAACGACTATAAAGTTTGAAAAATTATCAGAGGACCTTGAAACTAAAAGCTCTGATGCTGAAACGAGGATCACTCCTCAACTTTTTAATCAAACAAGTCAAGCTGAGACCTTAAGAGCTTTTCATCAAGGATTGGTAAGGACTGCTGCTTTTAGTGGCAAAACTCTCAGGTCGGATATTTCTCCACAAGAAGGATTGCAATGGTATTTAAAATTTTTAAAACAAAACAGAGGTGGTTTGGATGAAGCCAATAAAGCTATAAATGAAAAATTTTCTGATAAGAGGATTGCACTATATATAAATGGTAAACATATTCAAGGAATAGATTTCTTGAGTAACACTCCCTTAACAATTAATGACAGTAAAAGAAATTCAGAATTAGGAATTAAAGATAGTGCGGGGATAGTACATAAATTAATTTTCAATGATAATACTATGCTGCGTATTGTTGAAAATCCACTAAGTAAAGAAGAAACACAGTTAGCAAGGGCTGTAGATACTAATAATCAAGAAAGTGAATGGGGACGTGAATTTTTACGAGATGTAGATAATTTGCGTCAAGTCAATGAACGACTTTTGCAAGAAGGATTTCTTGAAGGTAGCGTATCAATTTATAAAAATAATGACTTGAAAAAAAAGATCAAGTCTCTAAGAGTAATAAATCCATTGTCCTGGCAGGAGAAGGGATTTGTTATTTATGATGCTTTAGATCAAGCTCATCTGATCAATTTATCTGACAACGATATTCTTCGTATTGTAAAAAAGAAACCAAAAGCAATAAAAACTTATTTACTTGATCCTGTAGAAACCAGAGTAGCTGCTTGGAAGAGCTTCCTAGAGGAATTTTTAAAAAAAACTCATCAATCATCAAAGCCATCAAAGGTAGAAAAGGAAGAAAGATTAGAGTTTGATTTTAGTAATTCTGTAAAACCACATCAGTTATCGCAAGCTTGTAAACAATTGTTGAAAGAAGGTTTTTTGAAAAGTGAAGTAGAGTTTTATTCTGCTGGAAAGCAAATTTACAAAGGATTTCTTCGAGGAAGTGATCCCTTGGTCTATGATAATTCTAAGCGTCAATTGATGATCTATGATCCAGAAGATAAGCCAACAGTCATAAGAAGAGCTAATTTTAAAGTAACTGTTGTTAAAACAAATAAATTGATACCCCAGACATTAAATTTGAAAGCAGATTCTGTACAAGATTTTGTTAAACAACTTAATGGATTCCTTGCGCGCTTATCTGATAGCTGTACTTTAAAAATTGAGGGACTGAAAGGTCCTCAGGGGCAGGATCTTAGCCTAGATAGTAATACCAGAGTTTCTTGGCAAAGACTAAATCCTCCGCATGAAGTTTGGATACTAAATGAAAATCCTTATAAGATTGAGCCTGAATTGGGTCGTAGGTATAACTGTAGTGTAGAAAAGCTTAAACAATCGGTTTAGATAATGGTCGCAGCTACTCATACCACTTCTAACTCTAAAATTGCCTTATCTGCAAACAGAGGTGGGAATCTAGAAACACGTCTCCCTGAAAAATCAAGTGCTTGGCAGCATGATTTAACTGTAATGCATACAAAGTCTGAAAGAAGCTTGGAGACTGAAGTTTCAGGGCTGAAAACTACATATTCACAAGCTTTGTATCTGATCAAAAATCAATTGTTTCAACATGGCAAACAAATCAGTACTTTACGACCTCAAATAACTTTGAGACATTTTCTTGAAGAGCTTTTGGCATTTATAAAGCAGGTAGAGACGTCTTTTATTAACGGAGAAGAAGATTCTATAAAAATTTCAGCAAGCACAAGAAAAAAAACTGTTAATCTGGTCAAAACACAACTGAATATTTTAATAGACAAATTAAAAGCTAATGCCAAAACATTTTCTGATGTATCTAATAATTTCAAAACTGAGAAGAAATTAGCTTGGGGATTATTTTCTAAGATGCCAGAAGAACCAAGGGATCTTTTGATAGAGATAATTAGATTTTGTGAATCTATTCCCACTAAGCCTAGAGTTAGGTTTTCACATCATCAATTAGGTTTAACTGGTAGAGCTGTTATAGGCAGTGAGTTTAGGAATGAAAATACTGATCAAATCAGAGCTCATGTTTTGCATCAATGTTTAGAAGAAGCTGAGAGAGAGTCAGAGAACTATCTTCAATATTTAAAGGATTTTTATGGAGTTAAAGATGCTACTAATCTTACTCATCTTGCTAAGGCTATTGCTGGTAATACTTATAAGACAGCTAAGGAGCTTGTTGTGCAGGAATTGCTCAAGTATTATAGAGAAATTTTTGCGCTGAATGCTCAGGATATAACATTGGATAAACTAGTCTCTAAGCTTAGAAAGGGGCTAGATTATATAAAAACAAATATGAAGAGCAGAGACTATAAGCTTTTAGGAATTAATACTTTAGAGATGGAGCATTGTGTTGAGTCCGTAAAAGGCATTATTACTAATATTGGTAAGGTCTGTAGCCGGATTCGCATAGAAAACTTTGGGTTTTTACATGATTTGACAATCTCTAAGTTAATTACTGACCCTCTTTTGCAGCATTGGCTAATAAAGCTTAGGTGCTGGGACGGTGCTATAGAATCAAGAGCACTTTTTAATAGGATTCTCAATGCTTTTTAGGGGCTTTTCGTAATGATAGAGGTTATCACTTATAAAGATTTTATCTTTGTCTCGGGCATCTTAGGCTCGAAAATTATATAATTACTAGTCTGTATGGCAACTAAAACTCGTAAAAAATTACAAAACCGCATAAGAATCAAGCTTAAAAGCTATGATGCTGCTAATTTAGACGCTTCTGCAAAACAAATCGTAGATGCAGCGGAAAGAACTGGCGCACGTGTTTCAGGCCCAATCCCTTTACCTAGCAATATCAGAAGATATTGTGTACTTAGATCACCACACGTAGACAAGAAGTCTCGTGAGCATTTTCAAATCAAAACCCACTCAAGATTAATTGACCTTCTTGATTCAACTCAAGAAACTACAGTTGCACTTAAAGAGTTGGATCTTCCAGCTGGTGTTGATATTTCTGTAAAAGTTTAAGTTAGAACTTAGCTAACATTTTTTGCTGCGCTTGCAACGGGGTCGTACCACCACATTAAACCATAAACAAAAAAATAAAAAGGGTTGTTTGAATTATAAATG
>CAYQSL010000175.1:0-3802 GCA_964420165.1 uncultured Gammaproteobacteria bacterium
AAAACGCCGAAGCACAAAATGCACTTATCAATGGTTGGCTTGCAGCAATTAGAATTGCACCTAACTTAGCAAATAACCATGTAGGTTTAGGAACAGCTTATCAACTTAAAGGTGATTTCTTACAAGCTGAAAGATGCTTCAGAAGAGCTCTACAAATAGAAACGGGAAATCAACTTGCAATTAAAGGTTTAGAAACTTTACAAGCTGATCGTGTAAGAACTCAAGTTGCTTTATTTTTAGATAGAGCTATTGCTTCTCAGAAAGCGGGTAATTATGATGAGAGTCTAAGCTACTACATTAAAGCTCTTAATTTAGAACCAGCAAACCCTGATATCCACTTCAATATAGGAACGGCATTTCAAGCTAAGGGTGACTACGCGAGAGCAAAGAAAGCTTACGCTAAAGCTATCGAGCTAGATCCAAAAGATAGCGAAGCTCAAGATGCAATTGCTTCACTCAATGATCAACAACAAGACAAACTAATCACTGACGCTTTCTCGCAAGCAATTAAATTACAAGAAGCTGGCAGTCATGCTGAAGCTCTAAAAATCTATAATAGAATTGCTCACGATAAATCTACTGACGATTCGCTCTTCTATAATATGGCGGTTTCATATCAAGCTCTGGGAGACTATGACAACGCTATTCTTAATTTCAAAAAAGCTTCCACTCTAAAGCGTGATCCAAATTATGAGACTGCTATTAAAGCTGCAGAAGTTTCTAAAGCAAACAATTTGCTTGCTAAAGCAGTTGATTTGCAATCTAAAGCTGATAACGTTAATGCAATTAAAAACTACGAAGAAGTGGTGAAGATAGTTCCAGACAATGCCGATGCTTGGTACAACTTAGGAACTGCATATCAGGCTACTGGTGATGACTCTAAAGCACTAGAAGCTTACAAAAAAGCAATTGCACTTGATGAGAAAAATCAAACTGAAGCAATTTTCTTTGCAGCATTGATTCTTGAAGAACAGAAAAAACTATTAGAAGCAATGGATTTCTATAACAAATATATAAGTCTGTCACCAACTGGTGACTATGCTGGTGAAGCTAAACAGAGACAAGAGTATATTAAGTCGTTTTTGTAAATTATTTCTAAAATAAAGTGATAATATAATCTCAAAAGTATAAGTACTATCAATGATTTACACCACTGTAACTTCTCAGGTAAGAGATCAATTAATAAATTTAATGAGAACTTTAACTGCTGAAGGTAAGCAACCTAAAGATCATGTGATTTATACAACTGACTTCGCTCGTAATCTTAATTTACCTCAACCTGTGTCGAATGTGGCAAAAGCTGTTTATAAACTAGCAAAAAAATTTGGTTTTCAAACTGCAAGTCCTCGTGAATCAGGAATTAAAGTAAAATCAACACCAACGTCTGAACAAATTCGAAGATATTTTCAAACTTTAAAATCAGACTCAGAAGATTCTATAAAAATATCTCCAAGGGACGTTTGCCGTCAACTTAATTTAGATCCAAATAGATTCTCATCAGTGGTTCGTAAAGTTGCATCAGAGTTTAGTTGTAGTACAAATACTGCATCAGAAAGTCTTCGTCAATTAAGGCAAACAGATGAGATGAAAAAAATGAGAGAGCATCTTCAGGATTTGAAATTGAAGAATCCAGATATTTTAATATATCCAGCTGCAATCTGTCGAAGACTAGATTTAAGAGTAAAACATTATGCTACAAAAGTTAGAAAATTTGCTATTGAAATAGGCTTAAAGGTTGCCAGCGAAAGTCAAGCTAAACAAGCTGGGCACCAAACCGATGCTTCGCTAAAAATATGGCAATATTTATTGAGTTTGATTACTGCAGATGGAGAAGTTCCTAATCTGAAAATTTTCTCTTCCTCTGTTGTAAGAACTCTTGGACTAGATCCTAGGAAACATAGACAAAGTCTAGTGAATATTGCCAAAGGAATAGGTTTTGAAACAGCTAGTAAAGAAACAGCCGAGACAAAATCTATAAGAAACTATTTAAGTTCATATAAAAAATCTCATCCTTCTGCAAAAGTAGATGTTAGGGTTGTGGCAAGAAGATTAGAATTGAATCCTCAAGTTTATGCTCCCATTATAGGCAGGATTGCTAATGAAGAATTTGGATTAAAGCTTGTTGAAAGGTATCCAATTGCTAAGCAAATTAAAAATTACTTTAAGCAGAGATTAGCAACAGAAAATGCAAATGAAATCATTATAAGACCTAGGAATTTGTTGTATATGTTAGGCTTGCCTCGTAAAACTCACTATATACAATATATAAAAAAAATCGCATTAAAATTGAACTGCAAAGTTGAAAGAGATTTAGCAGAATATAGAAAAATAAACCCAAGAGCAAAAACTACACATCTTCGTACTGATCTCAGAAATGGTGAAATTGATACTCGTACTTTATCTCCTTGGGAATTATTAGCAGGTGAAGAAGAGTCCAAAAATTTGCGAGCTGCTTTGGAAGTATTGAAATCATCTAGTCCTATTTCATACTTTGCAATTAGTTTTCAATATGGCTTACTTAAACCTGAAGAAATCGATGATGAAATTATGAAAGAGTTGCTAATGTCTGAACAAAAATATAACGATTATTTAGAAACGGGACTTGAAATACTTAAAAACTCGATAAGTAGCTTCTAGAATTAAACCTCGAAAGCATAAGCACCATCTATGACTGCAAACTCAGCACCCACATCGGTATTAAGATCCATGCCTTCTAGTTGGTTGTAACCATATGCAGAAGTATTTTTATCACCACTTTCTAGAGTGCCATCAATCATTAGTTTAGTTTTGAGAACTTTTTCAGGACGGACTGCATCTGGTTTGCTGAGATCACTTGCTCTTGGTGAAGGATCATTGATTTTAATTTCTAAATTTTTCTTCTTAAATCCTGTAGCAGTTACGAAGTGCCCAAAGACTCTTTTGAATTTATGTTCAGCAATTTTTTTATACATGCCGACATGTAGGAGAACCTCTCTATGAGTGTTTTTTAATTGTTGAGCAATCCAATTGAAGCGTGGGGCTTTATCGACTGTACCTGACTCTACTTGCCCTGCTCCCCAACCACGCCATTCCCAGAATTTTAATTTCTTTCCGAACTTCTCAAAAAACTTCGGTATACCTTTGATGACTTCTTCTGGCGTAGTCCCCGGACCTAGAGGGTCGCTGCTTCCCATTTCTCTGGTGTTTAGAGCAGTAGCTAAATCTTGCATTGTTTTGCGAGCATATTCTTTATCATCAGCTTTAAATTCTGGTAGAAATTTCTGCTCATTATTTATGTGATAGACAGCATTAAGTGCAGCTACTGGTGCACAAATTGTTTTCTGCATTTTCTCATCTGTAGCTAGAGAGACTTGATCAAAATTTGGATAACCAGTTCTTGTAATTTCAGCCGGTAAAAAACAAAGGCGATAGGCCTTGGCAGGCAAGCTAGTAACAAAGCAATAGGTTGACGATAATACACCCATTAATTTGTATTAATATATCATAAGTGCGCAGCTAAAATCTAAGCAACAATTGCTTCTGCATAGCAGGCATCGACTACTAGAGCTTTTGAATCAAATTTAGGATCAAGTTGTTTTTTTATTGCTGCAAGTTCCTCTTTGTTTATGGTGCTGCCATCTTTAAATTCAAAAGTGCCGTCTTCAGAGCCATGACCAGTAAGAAACATGGAAAGTGAATCACCCATTGCTCGGGCTCCCAGTTTGCCGGCTGTTGTTACATGTTTCAGAAATTCATCTTTGCTATTTGCTGTGAGTACAGTTGCCCCTTTTGCTTTCCAGATAGCGGCAGCTTTATCTTTGTC
>CAYQSL010000176.1:0-3783 GCA_964420165.1 uncultured Gammaproteobacteria bacterium
AAGAGGCATTCAGAGTAATAATCAAATCCTCATAGCCTTTATCAAAGTTTTGATTAATATTAGCTCGGCGAATAGCAGAATTCATAATCTGAATCCTTTGTACTATGCCTGTTTCATTAACTATTCTGCCAAACTCAATAAGCTTAGCTGCGAGAATAGAATAAGTTTTACTAACCACTTCATCTTCAGTACCATAGTCAGAAAGATGTTTAATTAAAGCAATTAGGGATTTTAGATTAGGCAACCATGAATATTCAGAATCGCTCAAATATTTCTTCACCAAAGGTGAGCTTGCCATTTCTTCATAAGCACTAATTTCCCAATCAATACTGCTAGCAAAGCTTGCCTTAGATTTAAGTAGATTCTTGAAGAAGTCTTTGAGTTCAGTTTGTATTTGTTTATCTTCGATGCCAAGCTTCTCAAACAATGAATCAGAATCAATTGAATAAGCAAGCAAAATAAACAATGGTTCTTTGGTAATACAATAACCAGTTGAAGCCATGGTGCCATACTCCATAATATGCAAACCAGCAGCCTTAGTATTACGAGAATTAATAGTCATGCGGGCTTGAGCACCATCAATAGCAAAACTTTGGAAAGCACCTTGAAAAGAAATTGCTTTAGAATATTGCAAAGCTCTACAAGTATTTTCAAGTACTTTGACCGAACCAGCTTCTGAAGCAGACTCAAAGAAGTTATTCCTAGACTTACTAACTAGATCAATGTACTCCTTACCTTTCTCTAAAGACTCATAATCATCAGCACCAAGGATTCTACCCATCAAAGTAGTAATAGAAGCTACCACATGCTTACCAAAATCTATACGACTTGGCGCTACTGTAAAATCAAAATAGTAATCAGCATCTTTAATGTTTTTATTGCAAGTTACGATTATTTTTTGAATAGAAGTATTTTTCTCTAAATATTCTTTACGTGCTGTTGACTCAGGGTAACGAACGTATTTTTTGACAAAAGATTTTGCTTCAATATTTGAAACATTCTTAGATAATTCATCAGAGATTGTTTTAACTAAATCCTTCTGCTCAGATACTGACTGACTTTGCAGGGATTTTTTAATTAGATTAGTTGCAAAAGTTTTGAAGGCATTAAATTTACTTGGATCTTTTCTTTTCAGAAGGCAATACTTAGCCACATCAAGCTGAACATCTCTTAGATTCAAAATCATTTCTGAAATTGCTCTAAACTCATCTAAGCCTTCTGTTAATTTATATTGTTCAAGCTCATCTTCAAGTAAATAATACGAAAAAACAAAAGCTGAAGATTCAAGAATCTCTGTTTTATATAGATCTAAAATCTTTTCTAATTCAGGATTCTTTGCCACCAAATCAACACCAGAATCAAAGTTCTCTAGATCAGAGATAGTTAATTGAGAGCTCTTGTAAATATTGTGCCTTTCAATAGTGGCAATATTAGATATTTCATTTTCAAGCAAGACTAAGAAAAGTTCTATTAAAGGTCCAAACAAAGTAGTTTCTAACTGATAATGGAAGTTACGCCCTTCTTCCTGAGCAGCTTTAATTGACTTATACATTCCAGGAGCAAGACTAATTGCTAAGTCTTCTGCATTCTCCCACTTAATATAAGGGTCACCGGTTTTCCTATCAGTCACTACTGAAATAGATGCATTCTCAAAGAAAGCATCTATACCATCAGAGACATAAATATATTCAGGACTGACGAAATTATAGGGTATAGCTTTTAACCTATGTTTCTCTGACTCTTCATCAGTTTCAATATATAGATTTTGTCCCAGAATAATTCTTGGAATAAAATGCCCAGATCTTGAACTTGGTCTCTGGATATAAACTACTGCTTTCTTTTTAGTGATCGGACTTTGCTTGAGAACATCTTCAATTTCTATAAGCGCTGCTATTAAATGTTTTTCTTGATTTTTCAGCTGCTCATAAATTGCCCAAAAGTTTTCTTTACTGAAAGCCGCATCATTAGTCAACCTCCTGTCAATTTCTTTGAAAATCTCTGCAAAAAATTTACTGAAATCGTTTTTTAATTCAATTAAAGCTCGCTCAAATCTAGACTTAGCTATATTTTTTGATTCACAGAAATATACTAAAGAAGAGATATTTAAATCAATATCTAAATTCGTTTTAGCTTGGTTAACATTAAATTCTAAGCTCGTTAAAGGTTGAGCAAAAGAAAAACGATTATCAAAGTGTTTTATCAAAGATTCTTCAACTTTTGACATAGCTTCAACAACTGATGATCTAAATTTCTTGATCTTGATTTCAAATTCAGTTGTGAAATTTAGTAAGCCAGAATTAATAAGTATCGGACCTTGCTCATGTGCAACACGTGAGCCACGTTGAGCAACCACTCCTAAACCGATTTGCTCTAAAGAATGACATAGATGTCTATAATATTTTCTAGAAAAAACTTCATCATAACTTTCTTTCACTGAATCATAAAGCTCAGTCATAGCTTGAGCTCCAAAAGGATCATCAGTATGCTTACTTAGTACATTTGCAAAGGCAAAAATATCATAAGGTAATTTACCTGCAAGTGATCTATTCCTGAATAATTGTGTTTTTAAATAAACATCAGACTTCTCTACAAAAGAAAGATCTTCATAGCTTGGCTTTCTTTGTTTAAGCTCAATTAGATATTGAAGAAAATCAAAGAAGTGTCCACCTGCATCATAGAGAGAAGGACCTTTTTTATCTCTATCAAAAAAAGTTGCAAGTGTTTCTAGAACTTTCAGTTCGAAAGACCAGAAAAACTCAGGCAAGTTTTTGAATATTTCATCCTCATCTTTAGTCTCACGTGCAAAAGTATAATAAATTGCAAAAAGGTATAGGGGACTGAGTTTGGCTTGAATTTTTGAATCAAGAATTAAAGATTTGCTCAGCGGATCGTAATTAAGTAAATGATGATAATTATCAATTAACTTAAGCTGAATTGCAGTACTACTATGTCTTTCAAAGAACTTCTTTAGGACTTCGTTTTCCTTATAGAAATAATTTAGCTCTTGTGCCAGCTCTGGGAAAACATGCAAACTACTATCTTTGAATTTAAATCTATCTAAGTTATAAGTTAAAGAGTTTTCAAGAGGTTCATCCGTGGGCTTATCCCAGAACGTAAGTCCATCTTTATTAGGTGATTCTTTATTAAAAATATAAAGCTCAAGCATAGGCGCTCAATTACTATTGTAAAGCAAATATTGAAACAAGCCTAACGCGTAATGTGATATTCATATGGGTTCAACTTCATATCGCTTGGAGCAAATCTTACTCGTTTTGAATCACGCTCCGCGACCGAAAGAGTTTAGAGAAAACAATAATTTTACTAACTTCGCAACTTGTAGATTTGCTTACCAAGCTCTATTCGTTTCACCTCATATTGCTATCAATATTACGCTTTTAAGGCTTGTTTCAATACAATAAAAGGCTCCAAGATAATACTTAGTCGAGTTTTAATACAGCCATGAACGCATCCTGAGGTAGTTCTACAGAACCAACGTTCTTCATACGCTTCTTACCTTTTTTCTGCTTCTCTAAAAGTTTTTTCTTACGACTGATATCACCACCGTAACACTTAGCAAGTACATCTTTACGCTGAGCTCTTACCGTTTCACGAGCAACTATCTTGCCACCAATAGCAGCTTGAATTGGAATTTCAAACAAATGCGGAGGAATTACTTCTTTTAGTTTCTTCGCGAGCTTAGCTCCAAGAGTATGAGCGCTATCTCTAAAAACAATAATTGAAAGAGCATCTACTTTCTCATTATTAAGCAGAATATCCATCTTC
>CAYQSL010000177.1:0-402 GCA_964420165.1 uncultured Gammaproteobacteria bacterium
ATTTTCTATATCTTCAAGTGATTGAATCTTACCTAAGCCTCTAACTGTATATTGTTCAGAGTTGTGTTCGATAATGCCACCACTAAAATTTTCATTATTATTGGAGATAGCATCAAATACTTCTTTAAGACTTATGTTGTAGAGTAATAATTTTTCTGGACTAAGAATGATTTGATATTCTTGAGTGAAACCACCCCAGGTATTTACTTCATTTACACCTTGAATGCTACGGAGTTTATTTTTGATATCTATGTCCTGAATAGACTTAAGCTCAAGTGGACTATAACCATTGCCAGTCACAATGTACTGATAAATTTCGCCCATGCCTGTGGTAATAGGACCTAATTCAGCAGTGCTTTCTGTAGGTAGTTTGTTTTTTGCTTCTTGGAGTTTTTCGTTGAC
>CAYQSL010000177.1:412-3753 GCA_964420165.1 uncultured Gammaproteobacteria bacterium
AAATATTAGTATTTTCTTTGAAAACTACAGTAATAACTGAAAGTCCAAATTTGGAAATAGATCTTAGTTCTTGAACTTTTGGTAAGCCACTCATTAATGACTCTATAGGAATGGTGACTAACTCCTCCACTTCTACGGGAGCCATTCCTGGAGTATCAACTAGAATTTGTACTTGGTTGTTAGTAAGATCAGGGAAGGCGTCAATAGGAAGTTTCTGGAATGATATTATTCCCGCAACAAAGCATATGCCAAAGGCAATATAAACTAATATTGGTTTTTGAATAAGTTTATTTATAAGTTTTTCCATGTTTGCTTATTCTTCTTCTGCAAAACTACTTTTCAGTAATTCTGCTTTTAATAGAAAGCTTCCTTCGCTAACCAAGGTCGCTCCATCCTCAATCCCACTATTTATCATATGTCCACCATTCACTTTACTGCCTAAGGCTATGGTGTGTTTGCGGAAATGGTTCTTGTCGACAGCTTCGAAGACAAAATGCTCTTTGCCATATTTTTGTATACACTGATCTGGTACAAAAACTTTAGTGCTGGATTCATCTTGCTCTATAATTACTTCGCCAAACATTCCAGGTCTAAGTAGGAATTTACTATTATCCACAAAGGCTCTGGCAATATAAGTGCCTGAGCTATTGATGCTGCTTGTTTGAATATAGTCTATATGTCCACTAAAAATAGTATCTGGATAGCTATCAGTTTTGAAATTTAGAACCTGGTTCTTTTTGATTTTACTAATATCACCAGAATAAATATTTATATCGAGCCAAAGTTTAGATAGATCTGCAATTTCATAAAGTTCTAGTTCTGGATTAACAATAGCTCCCACGGTAATATTTTTTTTGGTTACAATTCCTGATCTAATTGCGGTAATGCTAGTATTGGTGCTGATTTCACTAGTCTTAAGATCGTTGAAATCTAAGCCATAAGCTTGTAGTAATGCTTTAGCTTCTGAAAGTAAATGTTCTTTATGATGTTCTTTGATACTTAGTTCTGAACTTGCAATACTGGCATCAGCCTGAGCTTGTAAATAATCTTTTTTAGGGCTTATACCTTCACTATAAAGTTTTTTCTCACGAGCAAGTGTCGTATTGGCTAGATCTAATCTGGTTTTGGCTTGCAGTATTTCTATATCACTCTGGTGGAGATCGTGAATATAGTTAGTTTGAATTTTTGCTATTTCTGGATTCTCAATTTGCGCAAGAGTTTGACCCCTGTAAACTGAATCTCCAAGTTTTACAAAATCTTCTACAACTCTTCCAGAGATTATAGAATTAACTTTATAAACCGTATCTTCATTGAGTTTTAACTGCCCTGTTGAAACTATAGGTACTTTAAGAGTCTTGGTGCCAACTTTAATCGTGGTAATTTTATTGGCTTTAATTGCTTGATCGGATACAGTTATTAGTTCTGAATCTGCGGCGCTTTCTTTAGTTTCTTTTTTGTTGAGACTACAACTGCTTGCACAAAGTAGTACTAATAAATAAATAAGAGGTGAGAATTTCTTCATAGTTTTGTTCCTGTAGATCTTTCTAAATTACTAATAGAATTTTGGTATGCCATAAGCGATTCTAAATAGCCAATCTTAGTATTCATAAGTGATTGCTGGGCACTGATTGGAATTAAGATTGAGCATTTGCCTTCTTCAAAGCAGCGTTTAGACTTGTCGTTTATAGTTTGTGCTTTAGGTAATAATTCTTCTTCGTATCTTTTAATTCTTTCTTTGTTGTAACTGAAGGTATTAAAAGCAGAATGAACTTCATACTTAATTTGATTTTCTAAAGCTAAGTATTCTTGATCAAAAATCCCTTGTTTAGCTAAGGCTGATTGGATTTGACCTTGCTGGCGATTTAATATAGGAAGCTGCAAGTTACTCATAATGAAAACTCCTAAATCAGCGCCTGAATCATTTAATACTAAGTCTGGTCCAACTGTCAGGGCAAGATTTGGTATACGACTAGCTTTAGCAAGCTCTAGTTCTTTTTGTGAAGATATTTTACTGTGAAAATTTTGTTTTAGTTCAGGTCGATTTAGAAGCGCGGAACTAGTGAGCTCTGCTAGGTCTGCCAAGCTTTCATCAACTTGAGCCTGTAGATATTTACTGTTACTAGAGTTGGTATCCAGTGTTTGTGCGGGATTGAGTAATTCAAGTTTAGTGTCTAAAGGATAATTTAGTAGTGAATTGAATTTCAGTTGAGCTTCTACTAATTGTGCTCTAATGCTTTCAAGATCATTTCTGGTATTGAGCAAAGAAAGCTCGACTTGTAAAACATCTAAATTTGCAATATCACCACTTTCGTCTCTTTTGATTGCGATTTGATGAAATGATTCTGCGGCAGTCGAGATCTCTTCGTAAGATTTATTTTTTTCTTGGAGTATATAAAGTTCGGTATAAGCTTTCCTGGTTTCCGCTTTAAGATCTAAGGTTTGAACTTCAAGTTCAGCAAGACTAACTTCTTTGTTGGCTTTGGCAACTTCAATACGTTTGCCTCTTTTGTTACCTAATTCAAAGATTTTTTCAATACCTAACCTGTAGGTTTTTTCTGCAATACCGTTATCTGAAACAAGTGAAGGATTGTATCTAGCTTTGGAGATTGTAATATCAGCATCATAGATAGCCAGCCTAACTTTAGTAAGATTGAGTCTAGGATTGTGCTCTAGGGCTGTTTTTAAAGCATCATTGAGCGTAATAATGAGAAATTTAGATCTGGCATCCTGTGCGGCTTGGTTGCCAAGCGCAGAAAAATACAAAAATACAAAAATAAATAACAGTCGTTTCACTAATAAACCTCTCTAAAACCAATAAGTCTAAGAAGTTTAGATTAGGACAGCAATCGTATTTAAATGGGGACTTAGCTTAGGGCTAAGATACTTATAAAGATTGAGATTGAAGCTTCCAGTTTCTCTTGTATCTATTATTGATAGCGGGGAGATAGAAGCAATGACTGATGTTGAAACTTTAAAAGAATCGCTAGAACTATTGATTAAATTTGAATCTAATGAGAAATCAAAACAATGCTCATCATTAGAGATGATCGAGCTATTTGTTGAATGCTCTTGGGTTGAGGCTTTCTCCAAGCAAGAAAGATCATCTAAAGAAGACTCTATTTGAGTAGTACCATCAGCTTGAATACAAAGAACATTTGATTCAGCCTCATTCAGCATGGTTAGGCTAACTAAAAGTAGGGCTATTAGAATTTTTAATTTATTGCTCAACATTTGAGAAAGCCGCTAGCTCCCATTATAGACCAACTCATAATGACGAAAATGAATTAAAATAAGATTATGAACTTAGAAACCGCTGTAGAACTCACAAAGAAACGTTACCA
>CAYQSL010000178.1:0-3751 GCA_964420165.1 uncultured Gammaproteobacteria bacterium
AATTAGCGGACCAGAAGAAGAAAAAGAAAGATATGCTCGAAGGTAGTATGTCTGGTGAAAGCCATTTGGTGACGACATTTGAGAAGACATTTATTCCAAGTAGTCTGAATCCAAATGAGATTTTGAATAACATTAATAATGTACGTGACATGAATTTCTTAGAGCTGAGACATTATATCGGTGTCCATGAGAAGGGAAGAATTATTACTGATAAACTTGATGAATTTAAAACTAAGTACTTTAATAAATATGCTTATCCGTTTTCTTGTTTAATGCTTGCCGTGATTGGTGCTTGTCTTGGAATTACTGGACGTCGTCGTGCGATTAACTGGGGATACATTGTTATTGGTTTAGTTGTATTTGTGTTCTATATGTCTGAATCAATGTTTGATTCGTTTGGTAGTTCTGGAAGAATAATGCCTTTGATTGCGGTTTGGTTGCCGAATCTGGTGCTAGGCTTGATTGCACTTTCTGCTTATTTCTATAGAGCTCGTGTGTAAAGGGGTTTAGCCGAAACTTACGCCACCAGGACCAAAGTTGCCTTCGTTTTCTGGAGCTAAGTCTAAACCTTTTATAGAATTTATTTGATTTTGCGCGACAATGTCACTAAGGAAAGATTCACTTTGACCAGTGTCTGCTGTTGTGAAAGGATTGCCGTCTGCATTCCTTGCAACAAAATTCGCAGCGATTGCATATTCTGCTTCTGGAGGGGCAGCTTTGTTTGAACTTTTATCTGCTCTGGTATAAACATCTTTACCTTCTAAGTAAGGTTTTACAAAACTGCTTATTGAACTTGGCAGGGATGCTCCACGAATGCGACTTGTGGCACCTTTAAGAGAATCTTCTTTATCAGCACCTTTTATATGGTCTAAATCAAAACCATTTGATATTGCGTAGCTATCTGGTATACCGTCTACCATAATTGATTTCCTCGAAGCTGAGTCCACCTATAAAGTTATATTTACAAAGGAAAGTTAAGCCTAGGTTAACAACGGGGTCGTACCTCCACTTTCCACCATAACCAAGATAAACGCCAATTAATGACTAGCAGGCTAGAGCTGAATTATTATGTAGGTTAAGGTGGAAAGTGGAGGTGTGACTAAGTGGCAATGGCTGTAAGCCCATTTAAATACGGTCTCAAAGCCTCAGGCACGGTAACTGAGCCATCTTCATTTTGGTAGTTCTCTAAAATTGCAGCCACAGTTCTGCCTACAGCAAGACCTGAGCCGTTGATAGTATGAACTAGCTCTGCTTTAGCTCCAGCATCACGTTTGAAACGAATCTGGGCGCGGCGCGCTTGAAAATCAGCAAAATTACTGCAACTTGAAATTTCTCTATATTTGTTTTGACCAGGGAACCAAACTTCGAGGTCATAGCATTTGCTTGCACTAAAGCCCATATCGCCACTACATAGCAGCATCTTGCGATAAGGCAAACCGAGTGCTTGAAGAATTGATTCAGCATCTTTAGTAAGCTGCTCATGTAGAGCCTCACTTTCTTCAGGACGGCAAATCTTCACTAACTCAACTTTATTGAATTGATGTTGGCGAATAATTCCGCGAGTGTCTTTAGATGCAGCTCCAGCTTCTGCTCTGAAACATGGTGTGTAAGCACAAAACTTAAGAGGCAAAACAGCATTGTCTAAAATTTCATCGCGATGAATATTAGTCAAAGGTACTTCTGCCGTAGGAATGAGATATAAATCTTCTTCTTGAACTCTAAAAAGATCTTCTTCAAACTTTGGTAATTGACCAGTGCCGTGAAGTGATGCTGAGTTGGCAAGAAACGGTGTAAGCATTTCTTTGTAACCATTATTACTAGCTTGATCTAGCATGAAATTAATTAAGGCTCTTTCAAGCTTGGCACCTACGCCTTGAACTAAAGTAAATCTGCTTTTGGCAATTTTTACACCACGTTCAAAATCAAAAATACCTAAAGCTAAACCAATCTCATCATGATCTTTTGCCGTGAAATTGAAAACTCTAGGTGTGCCATGTTTATAAACTTCTTGGTTGGCATGTTCATCTGCACCTGCAGGCACTGACTCTTGCGGTGTGTTTGGCAAGTCTAATAAAATTGCCATTTGTCTTGAATGTAATTCAGGCTCTTTATCAGCAATAGCTTTAAGAGAATTTTTGATTTGATTTAATTCTTCGATTTCAGCATCGGCATTTTCACCTTTGGCTTTTTTCATGCCGACAGTTTTAGAAAGTTGGTTACGACTTGCTTCAAGTTTTTCTTTTTCTTGAAGGGCAATGCGGTGTTCTTCGTCGATTTTAATTAGTTCATCAATAAGAGGCGCCCATAAGGAATTCCTTCTAGTAAGTAATTCTTTGATTCTATTAGGCTCTTTGCGAATTAATTTGATGTCTAACATAATGGTGGACTCTAATTGATTGTAAACTAAATTTATGCCTCGTGTTTATAGGTTTTTTTTGAATACTGAAGATAGTCTCTTTGAGACTGAAGTCTTAATCAAAAACAAAGATTTACTGCAGCAAATGACCAAGGTCTTGAGACTTAAAAGTGATTCTCCCGAGATTATTGAATTCTTGGACGGCTCTGGCAAAGTATTTCAATCTCAAATAGATGAAGTCTCTTCTAAAGAAGCACGATTCATTATTACTAAAAAATATTTATCCAAAAGAGAACTACAAACTAAAGTTGTTTTTTTAATACCTATAATAAAAATGGAAGCTTTTGAATTTATGCTGCGCAAACTAACAGAGTTAGGTGTGCAAAGCTTTATCCCTATTGCCTTTGAGCGTAGTCAAAAACAAAATATTGCAGCTGTTAATTCTGAAAAAAATAAATTACGTTTGAATAAAATCATGCAAGAAGCTGTAGAACAGTGTGAAGGAGCAATTCTCCCAGTGCTTTGTGAAACTATTAGCAGCGACAAAATTCCTTTACTCTTTAATCGTGGTGGTGTTTTGAGGATTTTTGCTTCTGAAAAACTTGCAGATGAACCTGAGCAAGATTTAGATCAAAAAATTCAACTAATAAAAGAATGCCAGGAATCAAAAAAAATATTTCTCTTAGTTGGTCCAGAGGGTGGTTTGACTGATAATGAAGTCTCTATACTTAAGCAGTTTAAATTTAAAGATATTGGGCTTGGCAAGAGATTACTTAAAGCTGAGACTGCAGCTATTAGTTTGTTTGCAAGCCTAACCATTGCATAAAGGCTTTAAGAGGAATCTCAGGAGCGATTCTAAGTTTAGGTTTATCATTCTCATCGATTGCCACTAACTTTCCTGCTTGAGCTTGTGCTCCGTATCTACCTTCTCTATTTCCATCCCAACTAGCATGCAATGCCTCTGTGTCAGTGGAATCTAAAGTTTCTTTATAAAAAGTATCTCCTACTAAAGGACATCTCTCCATAGGATTTGTACTTTGAATTAAAGTACAAATATTTTTTAAATCAACTTGTTTCTCAGAAAATTTCTCTTGGGATAATAGTCTTGGTATAAAAGCACCACCACAATTGTATTTATCGTTTTCTTTATCTTTCATCCCTGTCCCCTCGTTAATTCCTCTATCTAATAAATTTAAAATTTTACAGTTGCCAATATCTTCGACTTGATTTTTTTTCAACCATTCATGGATATTTTTAAAATAATCAGTTGCACTTGTAGACCACAGTACGCAAATTTTATTGAATTTCTGTTTGATGCTATCTGCTTCTGGGCTTCTAAGAAATTTATCAAGGTACTTTAGATATTCAAGTAATCTCTTTTCTTCATCTTCTACG